>JAVRPX010000616.1:0-4700 GCA_032161985.1 Mycobacterium sp. | reverse complement strand
GGCAGCACCTTGCGGTTGACCTGCTTGCGCTGGCCGTTCTTGATCTCGGTGACCTCTTCGGTGGGCACCTCGACCTGGAAGATGTAGTCGCCGACGTCGAGGTTCTGCACACGAGTCTCGAGGTTGGCCTTCACCTTGTTCTCATAGCCGGCATACGAGTGGATCACGTACCAGTCACCGGGCCGCAGGCGCAGCTCCTTCTTGAGCGCGACGGCGGGATCCTCATCCTCGTCTTCTGGAGCGTCTACTGGAGCGTCTACTGGAGCCTCTTCTGGAGCAGCCTCGACCTCGGCGGGAGCCGCGTCGGCGTCCTCGCTCACGGCGTCGACGTTCGTTTCGTCGACGGTGGCCTCAGCGTCCTCGTCGATGACGTCGACACTCTCGGCCGAAGGCGATTCGCCCTCGAAGGAAGTCACTTGTCAGTCCTCTCTCAATACGCTCGTCAGCCGAACACGGCCATCACGAGCTTGGCCAGGCCCAGGTCGACCAGGCCGATCAACGCCACCATGAACGCCAGGAAGGCCAACACCACAAGGGTGTAGTTGACCATCTGCTTGCGGTTCGGCCAGATCACCTTGCGCAGCTCGGCGACGACCTGCTGCAGGAATGTCCAGACGAAGGTGAACGGGTTGCGCCCGCCTTTTCCTGGCCCATCGGCGGACTTCTTGGCGGTCTTCTTGGCGGTGCCGCCGCCGTTCTTGGTGGGCGCGGCCTTGGTGTCGGTCGCCAAGTCGACAGCGTCGCTCTCAGCGTCGACCGCGCCGCGACGCGACCGCTTGCCCGTCGGGCGCACTGGGGTTACCACCGCGGTCTGACCACCGGTGTCACCGGTGCTGTCCGTCACGGTGCCGTCGCTTGCGGAGCCGGCACCATCGCGCTCGTCGCTCACCGCATGCCTTTCGTCTGGTTTTCTTGTGGGTCACCTTCCAGTGTCCACACTTGTCGAGTATTCAGTTGAGCAGGGGCGACAGGACTTGAACCTGCAACCTGCGGTTTTGGAGACCGCTGCTCTGCCAGTTGAGCTACGCCCCTTCAGGATGGCACTGCTGGCAGGGGCCTACACAATTTGCGCGCTCCCCGTTCGGTCGATCTGAAACCGACGGACAGCGCGCTGGACTGGGAAAACCCCGAGATCCGAGTGTAGCGCGCACCCGCTCGGAGTTACTAATCGCACCCGACGGGTAATTACTGGCCGACGGCCTTCCGCATCACCTGGCCGCTTTCCGGATCCCACTTCACCGAGATCGAGTTGTCGCCCTCGTGGCCCATCATCGTGGTGTATGCCTCCAGCACCATCTCACCCGCTTCGTTGGTGCAGACGTTGCGGGTGACCACGATGTCGGCGCCGAACCGCTCGTCGACCGACACGACGTACATGGTCCCCTGCAGCCTGTCGCCGGCCTTGATGGGCTGGTGGTAATGAAACTTCTGGTCGACCTGGACGATCTGCATGGTTTCCAGGCCGATGTCGACGTTCTGGAAGAAGTGCCGCTGAATCAGATTCGCGAGAATCGACACGAAAGTCAGCGGCGCGACGAGCGAGTCGTGGCCGAGCGCGGCGGCGGCCTCCTCGTCGTAGCTGGCCGGGTCGACGACCTTTGTGGCTGTTGCGTACTGACGGACCTGTTCGCGGCCGACCACGAACGTGTCCGGATACTTCCAGACCATCCCCCGAATGTCGGTCTTGAGTGCCATTCGCTATGCCAGCTTCGCGGTCGCTACGGCGCGGCCGAAAATCTTCTTTCCGCCCGAAGTGGCCGACAGCGCGATGGTTACCAATTTCGTCTCGGGCTCAACGGCTTTCACACGACCATTGAACACGATTTCTGCGCCCGTGCCGTCGTTCGGCACAGGCACCACGGCGGTGAACCGGACGTTGTACTCGGTCACCGCGGCCGGATCGCCGACCCACGACGTGACGTACCCGCCGCCAAGGCCCATTGTGAGCATGCCGTGGGCGATCGCGACATCCAGACCCACCTGCTTGGCGATCTCGTCGTCCCAGTGGATCGGGTTGAGGTCACCGGACACCCCGGCGTAGTTCACCAGGTCCTGCCGAGTGAGCGGAATGACCTTCTCCGGGAGCAGGTCACCGACCTTCACCGAATCGAACTCACGGAGCGCCATCGTTGAAGCCACCCTCTTCTCCCTCTACAGCAGTGCGACCCGCCAGGGTCGTATAGGTTTCCTGCACCACGTCGCCGTCTTGGTTAGAGACGATGTTTCTCGTCACGATGATGTCCGCGCCGAACGACTGCCGAATCGAGTGCACATACACGTCGCAATACAGCAGGTCTCCCGCCATGATCGGCCTGAGGAACTTCAGCTCCTGGTCGACCTGCACGATCTTGGCGTCCTGGACCCCGATGTCGGCGTTGGCGAAGAACGCCGTCTGCGCCTGGTAGCCGAACACCGAGATGAACGTCAGCGGGGCCAACAGGGCCTCGTAGCCGAGGTCTGCAGCCGCCTTGTCGTCGAAGAAGGCGGCGTCCTCGTTCTTGACGGCGGTCGCGTACTCGCGGATCTTTTCCCGCCCCACCACGTAGTGGTCGGGGTAGCGGTAGTGCATCCCGACGATGTCTGAAGTCAACGACACGATTAGTGAACCTAACTAGTCAGCTCGGCAAACCGTCGCCGGTTGGCGAGCCGGCCTTCGCTGATCGCTATCGCGACTCTTTGTGCGGTTGGTGCTTGCCGCAATTCGGGCAGAACTTCTTGAGCTCCAGCCGGTCAGGATCGTTGCGGCGATTCTTCTTGGTGATGTAGTTGCGGTGTTTGCACACCTCACAGGCCAAAGTGATCTTCGGCCGTACGTCTGTACTGGACGCCACGTCAGCTGCCCTCTTTCTGAAATCTTTGAATCACTCGTTGTTCGTCTTGTAGCGATGGCCGGACTCGAACCGGCGACCTAACGATTATGAGTCGTTCGCTCTAACCGACTGAGCTACACCGCCATGCCGGGCGCCGCCTGCCGAGCCTTCGCTTCTCCCGTCGCTTCGCTCGCCTCGGCGTCCACCGAGCCCCCTAACGGAATCGAACCGTTGACCTTTTCCTTACCATGGAAACGCTCTACCGACTGAGCTAAGGGGGCTTTGGTCTTCTCTGACCCGCGAGTCGTGCCTTGGGCCTTAAAGAGGGTACATTCTTGCGGTTTGACGCGCCAAACCGCAGGTCATCCAAACCGTTACAGACCGACCGTCACGCCTTCCGAGAACGGCCCGTCGTGCAGTTCGATGGACTCCACATCGGTGCCCTTCGGCACGTCGAACACGGCGACCGTATCGACCGAGTCGCCCCAGTCTCGGCGCCAGGTGATAGGACGGAACCGTGACAGACCCCGGCACGCCACGCGTTGCGGTGTACCTCGACTTCGACAACATCGTCATCTCCCGCTACGACCAGGTGCACGGCCGCAATGCGTTTCAGAAGGACAAGACGGCCGGATTCCACAAGACGCCGGGGCGCCTGACCGCGGCGACCGTCGACGTCGGTGCCATCATCGACTTCGCGTCGTCGTTCGGCACCTTGGTGCTGACGAAGGCTTATGCCGACTGGTCGGCCGACGTCAACGCCGAGTACCGCGGGCAATTGGTCGGCCGCGCGGTCGACCTTGTCCAACTCTTCCCGGCGGCCGCGTACGCCAAGAACGGGGCCGATATCCGGCTGGCGGTCGACGCGGTGGAAGACATGTTCCGGTTGCCCGACCTGACTCACGTGGTCATCGTCGCAGGCGATTCCGACTACATCGCGCTCGCTCAGCGGTGCAAGCGCCTCGGGCGCTACGTCGTCGGCATCGGCATCACCGGCTCGATCAGCAAGTCGCTGACGGCCGCCTGCGACGAGTTCGTCACGTACGACGCGCTGCCCGGCGTGCCCACCGTCGCGCCAGCACCCGCAAAGAAGACGCGCCGCACCAAGGCCGAGCCCGACGAGGAACCCGAAGCACCCGACACGCAGGCCGCAGCCACAGGCCTACTGGAGCGGGCCCTGCGGATCGGCCACGAGAAGGACGACGCCGACTGGCTGCACAATTCGGCGGTCAAGGCCCAGATGAAGCGGATGGACCCGTCGTTCAGCGAAAAATCGCTGGGATTCCGGTCATTCAGCGACTTCCTGCGCTCCCGCAGCGATGTGGCCGACCTCGACGAGAGCAGCACTACCCGCATGGTCCGACTCAAACCTGCGGCCACATAGTCTGAGGCTATGGCTCAAGACCGCCTGTACTTTCGGCAGCTGCTCTCAGGGCGCGATTTCGCGACCGGCGACATGATCGCGCAGCAGATGCGCAACTTCTCCTACCTCATCGGCGACCGTGAGACGGGCGACGCCGTCGTTGTCGACCCTGCCTACGCCGCGCAGGATCTGGTCGACGCACTGGAAGCAGACGGCATGCACCTGTCGGGCGTGCTGGTGACCCACCATCACCCCGATCACGTCGGCGGCTCGATGATGGGTTTCGAGCTCAAGGGCCTCGCCGAACTGCTGGAACGGGTCAGCGTGCCTGTACACGTCAATACCCTTGAGGCGGACTGGGTTTCACGCACCACCGGCATCGCGCTGTCCGAGCTCACCTCCCATGAGCACGGCGATGTGGTCAGCGTCGGCGACATCGACATCGAACTTCTGCACACCCCCGGCCACACGCCGGGCAGCCAGTGCTTCCTGCTCGACGGACGGCTCGTGGCGGGCGACACCTTGTT
>JAVRPX010000615.1:0-4296 GCA_032161985.1 Mycobacterium sp. | reverse complement strand
TGGTGTACGGCGCGGCGTTGTCGCTGGCCGACAACTCCGACGCCACCGCACGCGACGTCAGCGCCGCCAAGGCCGCCGCGTCCGACGCCGCGCTGCTGGCTGCGCGGTCGGCGTTGCAGACGCACGGGGCAATCGGATTCACGCAGGAGCACGACCTCTCGCTGTGGCTGCTGCGGGTGCAGGCCCTGCGTTCCGCATGGGGCGACCCGGCAGTGCATCGCCGCCGAGTATTGGAGGAGCTCTCGTGACGGAAGAACGCGAACTGCTGCGCGAGACCGTCGCGGCCTTGGTGGACAAGCACGCGTCGCCCGCGGCGGTGCGTGAAGCGATGGCCTCCGAACGCGGCTACGACGAGTCGCTGTGGAAGCTGTTGTGCGAGCAGGTCGGCGCGGCTGCGCTGGTCGTGCCCGAAGAACTGGGCGGCGCAGGCGGCGAACTCGCCGACGCGGCCGTCGTACTCGAAGAGCTCGGCAGGGCGTTGGTGCCGACGCCGTTGCTCGGCACCACGCTCGCCGAACTCGCCTTGCTTGCCCCTGACAATCCGGACACGGACACGTTGGAGCGGTTGGCCGAGGGCACATCGATCGGGACCGTCGTGTTCGACCCCTGCTACGTGATCAACGGGGACGTCGCCGACATCGTGATCGCCGCCACTGGCACGACGCTGAGCCGCTGGACGAATTTCACCGCGCACCGAATCGAGGCCATGGACCTGACACGCCGACTCGCGCGGCTCGAGCCCACGGACACCGCGGACATCGGCGCCGATCCCGGGCTCGCCGACACCGCCGCGATCCTGGTGGCCGCCGAGCAGATCGGCGCCGCCACGAAGTGTCTGGACCTGACCGTGGAATACACCAAGGACCGTGTCCAGTTCGGCCGCCCAATCGGCAGTTTCCAGGCGCTCAAGCACCGGATGGCCGACCTGTACGTGGCCGTGCAGTCCGCGCGGGCTGTCGTCAACGACGCGGTCGCCGAGCCGTCGGCGACGTCGGCAGCGCTGGCGCGGGTCGTGGCTAGCGAGGCGTTCACCAAGGTGGCCGCGGAAGCCGTCCAAATGCACGGCGGGATCGCGATCACCTGGGAGCACGACATCCAGCTGTATTTCAAGCGTGCGCACGGCAGCGCCCAGCTGCTGGGTCCGCCGCGGGAGCACCTGCGCCGGCTCGAATCCGAGGTGTTCTAGCCGCGGGTGTCAGGGTTTGACGGCTTGCAGCGTATAGCTCAACGGGAGCCGCTCCGGATGCTCGATGAGCCGCCATTCGCCGCCTTCTCGCTGCATGCGACCCGGAAGCGCCTCCCACGGCACGGAGTCGTGCTCGACGAACATGGTGAGCTGCAAGCCCGCAGCGAGGACCGCGGTGATGACGTCGCCAATCCCATAGCTCCAGTTCCGGAGCTGGTTGTGGCCAAACTCGACTTCGGAGTCGACGTATGTTCCGGGTTGGTCGAAATGTCCTGGTTCTGGCTGCTCGAAATAGGGGTAGCTGAGCACCAACGCGTCCGTACGCTCCTCATCGAAGGCCAGCAGCATCGGATGTCCCTCGCGCAGGAAGAGCCTGCCGCCCGGGCGCAGTAGTTCGGCGACGGTCCTTGCCCATCGCCCGAGATCGGGTAACCAGCCGAGTGCACCGACTCCAGTGAAGACGAAGTCGAATCCGCCGCCGACAGCAGACGGAGCGCTGTAGACGTCCGCTTCGACAAAGGTGACGTCGGCGCCCGTGTCGGCGGCTATGCGACGGGCGATCCCGATCGATTCCGACGAGAAGTCCAGACCTGTCATGGTGGCGCCGAGGCGGTGCAGCGAGATCGTGTCCGTGCCGATATGGCATTGCAGATGAATTCCGCGCTGTCCGTTGATGTCTTCGAGCCGTGGTAGATCGAACCGGACGACGTCGGACAGCCGCGTCGGGTCTGCGATGAGTTCCTGCACGGCGTAATCCGGCGAACTCGCGTGCGCTGGAGCACGTTCGTCCCACCAGGCTCTATTGATCGCGTAGTGCTCGTCGTCCATGGACTTAACGCTACGGCGGCCCCGGGTCGCTTGTTAGCCTCGCTCCAATGAGCGTTGCGCTGCGGGCCGGGATTCCGCCGTTCTATGTGATGGACGTGTGGCTGGCCGCCGCGGAACGCCAGCGCACACACGGCGATCTGGTCAACCTGTCGGCCGGCCAGCCGAGCGCCGGTGCACCCGCCGCCGTCCGCGCAGCGGCGAAAGAGGCGCTGGACAACACCGTCCTCGGCTACACCGTGGCGCTGGGCATCCCCGAGCTGCGCACCGCGATCGCAAGCTCGTATGCAGACCGGCACGGGCTCGTTGTCGACGCCAGCGACGTTGTGATCACCACCGGGTCGAGCGGCGGATTCCTGCTGGCGTTCCTTGCGTGCTTCGACGTCGGCGACCGGGTGGCCATCGCCAGCCCTGGCTATCCGTGCTACCGCAACATCTTGTCGGCGCTGGGCTGTGAGGTCGTCGAAATCGCATGCGGGCCCGATACCCGATTCCAGCCGACAGCCCAGATGCTCGCGGATCTGGATCCGCCGGTGCAGGGCGTAGTCGTGGCAAGCCCGGCCAACCCGACAGGGACGGTGATACCGCCCGAGGAGCTGGCCGCGATCGCGTCGTGGTGTGAACAGTCCGGCGTTCGCCTGATCAGCGATGAGGTCTACCACGGCCTTGTGTATGAGGGTGCTCCAGCGACCAGCTGCGCGTGGCAGACATCGCGAGATGCCGTGGTGGTCAACAGCTTTTCGAAGTATTTTGCGATGACCGGGTGGCGGCTGGGCTGGCTGCTGGTGCCCCAGGAGTTGCAGCGGGCGGTGGACTGCCTGACGGGAAACTTCACGATCTGCCCGCCCGTCCTGTCGCAGGTCGCCGCCGTTTCGGCGTTCACACCGGAATCCGTCGCTGAGGCGGACGCGCTGCTGCATCACTACGCGGCGAACCGGCAGCTGCTGCTCGTCGGGCTGCGTTCGATCGGCATCGACCGCCTTGCCCCCACCGACGGCGCTTTCTACGTCTACGCCGACGTCTCACATCTGACTACGGACTCGCTGTCGTTCTGCTCGAAGCTGTTGAACGACACCGGCGTTGCGATCGCGCCGGGCATCGACTTCGACACCGTCCGCGGTGGCGCCTGCGTTCGGCTGTCGTTCGCGGGCCCAACGAGCGACATCGAGGAAGCATTGCGCCGCATCGGGTCCTGGCTGCGCTAGCTGCTGCCTAGAATGGTGGTGGTTGGTAGTTGGCAGCGAGCCAGGCTTGGCGTTGTCGTTCTTCTTCGGCGATGAGTTCGTTCTCTCGCGGCGTTCAGCGTTGATGCGGTCGCGGCGCTCTTGTTCGCGGGTTTGTTTGCGGCGCGGCATCATTGCGGTGCGGTCGGTCTGGGGCAGGTCGAGGTTGGGCGGTAGGTCCAACTCGCCGGTGGATTGCGCGAGTGCAGGAAACAGTGAGCCGCCGTGGGGTTCGGTGGTGTAGGTGTGCCCGGTGGGTGCGGTCAACACAATGGTTCCATCAGGCAACTGTTGATCGGTCCAGCCGTCCACGCCGGTGAGGAACGTCTGGTTCAGGTGATGGGTGCGGCAATAGTGCTTGTTATCCGATGGATGAGTAGGCCCATAGGGCCATGGGACGGTGTGGTCGATATCGCTGCGCTCGGCTGGCTTGTCACAACCAGGCCAGCGGCACGTCAAATCCCGCCACCGCAGGAAGTCGGTCAACGGCGCTGATGGCCGATACCCCGGCTCGGGGTCACCCGTGGGGATGGTCACCGGCTTCAGCGTGGCCGACGTGGCCAGGTCGCGTACCGATTCGGCGGGCAGGATCCCAAACCCCGGCAGATATCCAGGTGATCACTGACTCCGTCGAGCGTGGCCTGCTCGGCCAGCACATGAATCACTGCAGCAGCTGCGGCGTTGCGCTCGACCGTGTCTCGTCCGGTTGAACGTTGCGAAGGATGCCCCCGCTTGCTGGGGCTCGTAATGTGAATCTGGACGATTCCACTCCAGATCGTCCAGATTCACATTGCAATTTCGGTGGCGTGGGCCCCCTCGGCGGCGAAGTCGTTCTGTCGGTCTTCATCTGATCTGGAGTGCACCCCGACATCGTCGAAATCGTCGCCAACCGGTTTTCGAGCCTGCCCGCCGCAGGGGGGCTACTCCCCAAGCGTTAGGCGACCGCCTCATCGAAATTCAGTGAGCTGCCCTCCCGACGACCTCCATCCCAATACCGGAGCATTCCGGCAACCTGCGGGTCTGGGTACCATCCCGGCGCTGGCGATGCGGTCACTGACTCCC
>JAVRPX010000614.1:0-7160 GCA_032161985.1 Mycobacterium sp. | reverse complement strand
CACTCGTGGTCGTATCGGTTAGACGGCCAGCTTCGCAATGCGCCGGGGTTCCGTGACGTCGACGGCTTCGAACCCGACGAGTTCGGGCTCGCCGAACTGCGCCTGGCCAACTGGCACGGCTGGTTGTTCGTCGATGCCAGCGGTGAAGACACCGAGTTCGCCACACACGTCGCGGGTTTAGACGCGGTCGTTGGCCCTTACCACCCAGAGGATCTGACGATCGTCGCCCGCCATTCCTACGAACTCGCCACCAACTGGAAGGTCATCGCCGAGAACTACCAGGAGTGCTACCACTGCTCCACCATCCATCCGGAGCTGTCCCGCATCAGCCCACCGACCAGTGGTGAGAACCTCGACCTTCCGGGTTCATGGATGGGGGGCTGGATGTCGATCATCGAGGGCGCCGAGACCATGTCGCTGACCGGCAAGAGCGGCGGCGTTGCGATCCAGGGCCTGTCCGAGCGTGAACTACGCAGCGTCATGTATCTGGTCGGCTATCCCAACCTGCTGGTCAGCCTGCACCCAGATTATGTGATGACTCACTTAATGACGCCACTCGCCGTCGACCGCACGCACGTCGAGTGCGCGTGGGGCTTCCCGAAAGATGTTGCCGCCAAGGATGATTTCGACCCGTCCTACGCGGTCGACTTCTGGGAGTTGACCAACCGTCAGGACTGGGCTGCGTGCGAGTCGGTTCAGCGGGGGCTATCCTCACCGCACGCCCGGCCGGGGCCGCTGGCGCCCGACGAGGACGGCGTCTATCAATTCGTCACCAGGGTGGCTAGGGCGTACGCCGGTGCCGCTGGTCCCGCGGCGGAACTCCGTTGACGCTTTCGACCGACTGCGCATACGTGGCGACCGCGAACGCCACGGCCTGACCCATCACAGACAGCGCCTGCCGGTCGATGTTGTCGACGGTGTCGCGAGCGGTGTGGTAGTTCGGGTCGAACGCGACGCCTGCGCGTCCGCCCCAAAGTCTCGCCTGCACTTCGGTTTTCCGTTGCGATGAGCCTGCCGTAAGGCCGCCGATCGGGATTCCTGTGGCCAGGAACGGTGCATAGTCGCCTGTCCCGCTAAGCGGCATGTCGGCGGGCCGCACACCGGCCAGGTTGAGGTAACCCGCCAGCGTCCGCTCCACACCTGCCGATCCGGCGGGCACTGCTTGTGACGGGATGTCGGGGTTCGGCTGGCCGGACTGGTCGCCGTCATAGGTGAAGTATCCGGCGTTCGGCGAGCCGATCATGTTGACGCTGAGGTACATCGCGACGTCGTCGAGGTCACGGGCCAGTCCGCGAACGTATTTCGTCGACCCCTCTGATTCGGATCCCCAGAAGGCGAACCGGACTGCGTTGGTAATCCTCGGTTCTGCTCCCATGGCCGATGCCGCTTCGAGCAATGCCGCGACCCCGGACCCGTTGTTGTTTATGCCGGGGCTGCGTGCGGAGCTGTCGAGGTGGGCCCCCGCCAGCACGACGTTCTTGGTGTCGCCAGTCTTGGTCTGCGCCACAACGTTTCGTGACTTCACCATGACGGGCTTGCTGTCCAGCATTAGGCGCACCGGATCGTTGGTGCGCCGCAGCGCGGCGTCGGCGTCGTTCTCGATCACGCCGACCGGAACAGTGAGCTGCTGGTAGTACCCCGGCGTGAACAGGCCCGCGGGGCTGCCGCTGGTGCCGGGTGCGCTGACGACAAGCAACCCGACGGCACCCTTGGCGACCGCGGCGTTCTGCTTGTCGCCGATCGAGCAGCCGGTGTCGTCGACGACGGCGATCGCACCCCTCATCGACACGCTGCCGTAGTCGGCGGCGGTGCAGCCGGGCGCCTTTTGCGGCCGCAGCGTGATCGCGTTGAGTCCGCCGGGCGGCGTTGTGACGAGCAGAGAAGCCTGGTCGACATGATAGCCGCGGCCGGCAACTGTCAGTGTCGGGTTGCCGCCTTCCGTGCGATCGAGCCGCTCGAACTCCGGGGTTTGCACGTCAAAACCCTTGTCCTTCAATACCTGGACGACGTAGTCGACGCTCGCGTCGTAGCCGGGCGTGCCTTCGGCGCGGTTGCCCCGGTTGGCGTCTGCGATCTCCTGCAACTTGCGCAGGTGTGTGTACATGCCGTCCGCGGTGACCTTGCCCGCCACGTCGTGGGGCAGCGCGGGTGCTGGTGCGGATTCGGGGGACGAACACGACGCCAGCGCCGCAACCGCGATGGCCATGACCGCGGCAAAGACCCTCATGATTCGAGCACGTGCCGGGTTCGGTCGTCGCGGATCGGCACGCCGTTGCGGCCGCCCTGATCCTGCGCGTAGAGGCCCACCGCGTACGCCACCCCGTCTCCGTTGATCTCGAGCTCCGTCCGATCGATTTTGTCCAGCGTGTCGGTTGCCTTGTGGTAGTTCGGATCGAATGACTCATTCGCCTGCCCGCCCCAGCGCTCGGCCTGCGCGACAGTTTTCTTCTCCTCGGCGCCGGAGAAGATGCCGCCCGCAGGCACCCCCGACTGGGTGAAGCCGTCATAGTCCGAGCGGCCGTTGAATGAGGTGTCCTCGGGCGGCTTTCCGGCGCCGCTCAGATAGGCCGCCAGCATGCGTTCGATGCCCGCCGAGCCCTCGGGGACCCGCGGCACGCCCTCGCCGTCGTTTGGCGCGGTGGATTGGTCGCCGTCGTAGGTGAAATAGCCGGGGTTGGGCGAGCCGAGCATGTCGAAGTTGAGGTAGAGCGCAATGTCTTTGAGCCCCTCGACATTCAGTGACTGCACGTAGTTGTTGGAGCCGAGCAGGCCGAGCTCCTCGGCGCCCCAGAACCCGAACCGCACCGCGTTCGCCACCTGCGGCGAAGGGCCCAGCTGCAGGGCGGTCTCCAGCACCGCCGCCACCCCCGAGCCGTTGTCGTTGATGCCGGGCCCGGCGGGCACGCTGTCGAGGTGCGCGCCGACCATCACGACGTCCGCGGTGGACCCGGTCTTGGTCTGGGCGATGACATTGCGGGTCTTTTCGTTCCGCAAACCGGCGTTGAGTTTGAGGGTGGTTGGGCCCGGCGCGGCCCGCAGCCGCTCACCGGTGGCCTTGGTGACGCTGACGACCGGAATCTTCACGTCCGTCTTCTCACCAAGCGTTCCGCCCATTTCGTCGCCGTCCTCGTTGTTGGCGACGATCAGCGCCACCGCGCCGCGTTCGGCGGCGACGGCCTGTTTGGCGCCGAAAGGGCACTTGCCGCGGTCAACCAGCACCACGGCTCCGGCGACCGGAAGGCCGTCGTAGTCGGATGCGGTGCAGCCCGGCGTGTCCTCGACATGGGCAGGTACCAGTGGGCCCGACACCCCTTCGGGCGGGGTGCCCTTGGTGAATTCGAGCGGCTTGGCCGCGACCTTGACACCGCCGACGGTCAGCGTCGGCTCGTCGGCGAACGGCAGACGCACTTCGAACTCCGGGGTCTGCACGTCGAAACCCTTGTCGCGCAATGTGTTGGCTACGTAGTCGACGCTGGCGTCGTATCCCGACGTGCCGAGGGCGCGATTGCCGTCGTGGGCATCAGCGATCTCCTGCAACTTCTTCAGATGCACCATCATCGCGTCCGCGGTCACCCGCTTCTGCAACGCCGCCGCGAAGTCCGTGGCCGGCGTCGCGACGGTGGTCGGGGTGGTGGTCGGCTGCCCTTGTTGAGCGCGCAGCTCGCGGCCGCAGCCACCCAGCGCCACGACGGCGACCGCCACCGTCAGCACCGCCAGGGATTTGCGCACCATCCCGACTACCGTAGCCTCTCACGCGTCGCGGCGATTCACCACGACGATCGCCGCCGCGAACACCACCGCGACGACCGCCGCGAAATACAACAGTGAGCCGAGTTCACCCCACCGCATGTCATAAACCGGATACAGCCACTGCACGCGGGTGAACAGAAACGCATTGCCGAAAGGCAGATACGGTCCGACCTCGGAACCGATGTTCGGCAGATTGCCGAGAATCGGCTCGGCCACCAACGGCCACATCAGTAGCACTGCAACGGCGCCTGCGGCATGCCGCAGCAGCGCTCCCACCCCCACCCCCAGCACCGCGGTGAGCAGCCCGAAGAGGGCAATCGCGCCGACGGTGCGCCAAGTCTCGGCTGCGGCCAGCGACAAGTGCGATTCGACTCCCACCACCGGCGGCGCGGCCATGCCAGCCGCCAGCACCGCCCCGATCACCATCAGAGCCGTGTACACCCCCGAAAATAGGGCCGCCACAACGGCTTTCGCGACCAACACCAGGCTGCGGTTGGGCGTCGCCATGAACGTCGTGCGGATCATGCCGCTGCGGTACTCACCGGTGACCGTCATCGCCGCAAGGACCATCAGCACCGGAACACCGAACACGGCCACCCCCAAGGCCGCCTTCTCGGGCGGCAGGGGCGCCGCACCGTACGCGGCTGACCCCTGGATTGCGGCCAGACCGAGGCTCAGCCCCGCGACGGCGACGGCCGTCCACACCGGCGATCGAGTGGTCGACAGCTTTATCCGCTCGGCGTCCAGCAAGGCGATCGCGCTCACTGGCTCACCGCCCGGTACTCAGTGACCTCGTCGGTGAGTTTCATGTAGGCCTCCTCGAGCGAGGCACGCTGCGCGCTCAACTCGTGCAGTGTGATCGCGTTGCGGGCGGCAAGGTCCCCGATGACCTCGATGGCCGCGCCGCGCACCAGCAGCGCGGAACCATGATCGGCCTCCGCCGTCAGCCCGGCGTCGGTGAGCGCCCTGCGCAGCGTATCCAGCTGGGGGCTGCGCACCCGAACCGTGTCGACGCCCGAGCGACCGACGAAATCGGCCACCGTTGTCGACGCGATCAACCTGCCCTTGCCGATGACGATGAGCCGGTCCGCGGTGTTGGCCATCTCGGCGAGCAGGTGACTCGACACGAATACCGTGCGACCCTCGCCTGCCAGCGTGCGCATTAGCGTGCGGACCCACCGGATGCCCTCGGGATCGAGGCCGTTGACCGGCTCGTCGAACAGCAGCACCGGCGGATCGCCGAGCAGCGCGGCGGCGATGCCGAGCCGCTGGCTCATGCCCAGCGACAGCGTGCCTGCGTTCTTGCCTGCGACGGAGCTCAGGCCGACCATGTCGAGCACCTCGTCGACCCGGTCGGCCGGGATCCGGTTGGTGGCCGCGATCCAGCGCAGGTGATTGCGCGCCGACCGGTTGGGGTTTGCCTGCCTGGCGTCAAGCAGCGCGCCGACGGTTCGCAAGGGATCGCTCAGCTCGCGGTACGTCCGGCCGTCGATGGTGGCGGTGCCCGCGGTCGGGTGGTCCAGCCCGAGTATCAGCCGCATGGTGGTGGTCTTGCCAGCGCCGTTCGGGCCGAGGAAGCCGGTGACCATGCCGGGTTCGACCGAACAGGTCAGGTCGTCGACCGCACGGGTTCGGCCGAATACCTTGGTCAGGCCGGACAGCTCGATCATTGAGTTCATGATTTCAGGTTGCGCGCGGGACGACGAGGTCGGCGACCGCGCGCATGCCTTCCGCGTTGGGGTGCAATGGCGCGGGCCTGCCCGGCAGCGGCAACCCAAACTTCGTAGTCCATGGGTCGACTGACCAGGCGTGGTGTTCGCGACTGGCTTCGGCCACGCGCACCCACTCGCAGCCGGTGTCGGCGGCCGCCTCTCCGGTGAGGCGCTCCAGCGTGTCGGCGACCCGACGACCGAGCGCGACGTCGGCACCGGACAGTGGAGATGCCGCGCCCGCAGGCGGCAGCAGAGTCAGGTAGTCGACGAACAGCACCTTCGCCCGCGGCGATCGCTGCCGCAGCACGCGGCCTACTTCCTTCAGTGATTCGGCCACGTCGACCAGCGCCCGGTCGCGGGCCGTCGGATCGAGTTGCTCGCGCAGCCGGCTGCCGAGCAGTGGCACCGACCGGGCCAGTCGCGGCAAACCGGCGGCGAACAACAGCGGCACATAGCCGGCGTCGTTTCCTCCGATCGTCACCGTCACCAAATCCTCTGACCCGTCGAGCGCCTCCACCTGTGGGGGCGCCCCGTGCTGGGCTTCGGTGAGCACGTTGGCGGTGGTGGCACCGGAGTAGGTCACGTCGACGAGATCGAGCCCCAACTTCTCGGAGACCAGGTGCGGGTAGTTGCGCGCGGAGCGGCCTGCCCGAAAGGGCGCGCCGTGTGCGGACGGCCGGATGCCGGGTCCCGCCGCCATCGAACTGCCAAGTGCGACGTACCGGCTCATGGCGCGGGGCTGGAGGCCTGCGCCCAGAACCGCTTGGGAATCCGGCCTGCCTGCCGCGCCAGGTATCCGGCGGTGACGGCGGCGGCCATCGCCGCGGCCATCGTCGGCGGATCGGCCGCCCTGGTGACCGCGGTGGCGAGCAGAACCGCGTCGCAGCCAAGTTCCATCGCCAAGGCGGCGTCGCTGGCGGTGCCGATACCGGCGTCGAGCACCACCGGCACGCCGGCCTGCTCGACGATCATCTCGATGTTGTGCGGGTTGGCGATACCCAGCCCGGTGCCGATCGGCGACCCCAGCGGCATCACCGCCGCGCAGCCAGTGTCCTCCAGCCGGCGCGCGAGCACCGGATCGTCGTTGGTGTAGGGCAACACAACAAACCCGTCGTCGACCAATTGTTCTGCCGCGCGGACCAATTCGACAGCGTCGGGCAGCAGTGTGCGCTCGTCGGCGATGACCTCGAGCTTGACCCAGTCGGTGCCCAGCGCCTCGCGGGCAAGCCGCGCGGTCAGCACCGCCTCGGCCGCGCCGCGGCAGCCCGCGGTGTTGGGCAGCGGCGTGATACCGAGCCGGTTCAGCAGGTCCAGCACGCCGGTACCGCTGTCGGCGTCGACGCGGCGCATCGCGACAGTGGTCAGCTCGGTGCGCGATGCGATAAGCGCCTCCTCGAGCACGGCAAGATTCGCGGCGCCGCCAGTACCCATGATCAGTCGCGAGCCGAACTCACGACCGGCAATCGTCAGTTTCGAATCCCCGGTCGCTACGCTCCTGCCCTCCGAGATGCTGTCAGCCACCCTGCACCGCCGTCACCACTTCCACCCGCGCACCGTCAGTGAGCGCGGTCTGCCATTCCGATCGGGGCAGCACCGACCAGTCGACCGCGACCGCGATGCCCTTCTCCGGAAAGCCGAGGCTTTCCAGCAGCGCCGCGACGGTCGTCTGCTCGTCGACCTCGACGGCCTCGTCGTTGA
>JAVRPX010000613.1:0-2968 GCA_032161985.1 Mycobacterium sp. | reverse complement strand
CGCATGGTGTACTGCATCTCCGCGCGGGCGGGGATGACGTTCGTGGCCTGGCCGCCATCGGTGACGATGCCGTGCATCATCTGGCCGGGCACCAACTGCTGACGCAACAGGCCGATGGCGACCTGTGCGACGGTGATGGCGTCGACGGCATTGATACCCAGATACGGCGCGACCGCGGCATGCGCCTCCCGGCCCGAGTAGCCGACTGCGACCTGCGACAGCGCCAATGAGCGTGCCCGCGCGATGTCTAGCGGCCCCGGATGGAGCATCACGGTGGCCGCGATGTCGTCGAACGTTCCTGCCTTGAGCAGCAACGCTTTTCCGCCGCCCGCCTCCTCGGCGGGTGTGCCGAGCAGCACCACCGTCAGGCCGAGTTCGTCGGCCACCTCGGCCAATGCCAGCGCGGTACCCACTGCGGAGGCGGCGATGATGTTGTGGCCGCAGGCATGCCCGATGCCCGGCAGCGCGTCGTACTCGGCGCAGATGCCGACGACCAGTGGGCCGCTGCCGTAGTCGGCGCGGAACGCGGTGTCCAACCCGCCGGGTGCCGCAGTGATCTTGAACCCGTACTCGGCGACCAGTGCCCGCGTCTTAGCGCAGCTGCGGTGTTCGGCGAATGCGAGTTCCGGCTCGGCGTGAATCGAGTGCGACAGCTCCACCAATTCGCCGCGGCGACGGTTGACGGCGTCTTCGACGCTTATCGACGCGGTGGCGGTGGGCATCTCAGCAGTATCTCACTGCACGCTGGTGCAGTGCCCGCGAGCTAAGCTCGCGGACTGTGACCGAACCGGACATGCTGGCTGCCGACGCGGCGGCCGCGGTCCGCCAGCGCACCGGCGTCGACGCGCATGATGTCGCCGTCGTCCTCGGGTCCGGGTGGGCGCCCGCCGTCAACGAGCTTGGCGACCCCGTAGCAGTGGTGCCGATGTCCGAGCTTCCTGGCTTCGCCCCACCTACCGCCGAGGGACATGGCGGCCAGGTCTTATCCCTGCGGATCGGGGAGCACCGGGTGCTGGTGCTAGTGGGCAGGATCCACGCCTACGAAGGACACGATCTGCGCGATGTCGTGCACCCGGTACGAACGGCGTGCGCCGCGGGTGCCAGCACGGTCGTGCTGACCAACGCCGCCGGTGGGCTTCGCGAGGACTACGCCGTGGGCCTGCCGGTGCTGATCAGCGACCATCTCAACCTGACGGCGCGATCGCCGCTGGTGGGGGCGCAGTTCGTGGATCTGGTCGACGCGTACTCGCCGCGGCTGCGGGCGATCGCCCACGAGATCGACCCATCGCTGGCCGAGGGCGTTTACGCGGGGCTGCCCGGGCCGCATTACGAGACCCCCGCCGAGATCCGGATGCTGCGCACGCTCGGGGCGGACCTGGTGGGCATGTCGACCGTGCACGAGACCATCGCAGCCCGTGCCGCCGGCGCGCAGGTGCTGGCCGTGTCGCTGGTGACGAACCTGGCGGCGGGTATGACAGGCGAGCCCTTGAGCCACGACGAGGTGCTCAAGGCGGGCCGTCAGTCCGCGACCCGGATGGGCTCCCTGCTCGCCGGTGTGATCGCGCGAGTCTGACGGCCGACCCGGTTGCTGATCCACACCACGGCGCGTGCCATCAGCGGCGCCGCGAACAGCATCAGAAGGATGCGCACCACCTGCGCCGCGATGATGAATGTCACATTGGACCCGGTTTCGACGGCGGTCGCGAGCACGGCGTAGACACCGCCGGGGCTGGTGGCGAGGTAGCCCTCCAGCGGGGTGAGCCGGGTGAAGTGCGCCAGCAGCGCGCCGAGGCCGGCGGTGGCGACGGCGAGCGCGACGATCAGCCCGATCGCCGTGGGCAACATGCGGCCGACTGCCTTCAGAGATTCGCGCGTGAACGCCACGCCGGCTTGCCAGCCGATCAACATGTAGCCGACCTGCACCAGCACCATCGGGACGGTCAGGCCGAACGACAGGCCGGTCAGCTCCAACGCCACGGTCAGTGCCAGTGGTCCGAGTAGTCCCGCCCCGGGCAGTCGGATCAACCGGCCCACCATGGCCCCAACCAACACCAGCGCGACCAGCATGCCGAGACTGAAATACCAAGGGGCGGAATCGGTATGAGCGACGGAGGTGGCGCCGCGCGACTTTTCGGCGTGGTAGATCAGCGTCACCACCACGGGCATCGACGCGGTGACTAACCCCACCCGAAGGTACTGGACGACAGCGACCACACGGTCGTCGCCGCCGAGTTCGCGGGCGATGGCGACAAGCCCCGATGCACCGCCGGCAACGAGCGCCAGCGACCCTGTCAGCGGCGTGACGTCGCGGTGGATCCCCAGCAGCGCCCCCGCTCCGATGCTGAGCAGCAGCGTGGCAACGGCGATGCCGACGACGATCGGCCAGTCGGAACGAAGTGCGCCGACGGCGTCCTGATGAACCATGGTGCCGATGTAGACACCCAGCACGCCCTGCCCGACGATTCCGGCCGTGCGCGGCACCCGGCTGGGAGCCAGCGACGCGAGCGCCAGCACGACGCCGACGACAAGGGCGGCGAACAGCGCAGCGGACGGCACACCGATGCGCGTAAGGGGGATGGTGGCGGCCACCGTCAGTGCTATCAGTAAGGCCCACCTGAGCAACCGTCGCATCCACGCCATCTTGGTTCCAAGTATGCCCTTGCTATTTTCTCGTTGCAACATGCGGCGATGTACGTGACAGATCAACTTTGCTAAGGTATACCTTGGTTATGACGCGCGTTGACTCGCCGGCCACCGAACTGCGGGAATCGATGATGGCGGTGACCAGGCAGATGCGCAGGCATCGGCCCGATAACGGCGTGACCCTCAGCCAGATGCAGCTGCTCGGCGAGATCAGTCGCACCGGGGTCACCACACCCGCCGAACTCGGCACCCTGTTGCACGTACGCGTGCAGTCGCTTACCGACAGCATCAACGAACTGGTTAGCCGCGACCTCATCGCGCGCCG
>JAVRPX010000612.1:0-3491 GCA_032161985.1 Mycobacterium sp. | reverse complement strand
CCGGATCCAGCGACGGCCGGACGTTTTCGCGGGCCTTGGCGACGTCGGCGGCCGTGACATCGGCCGCGTCGATCGAGCGGCGCATCGCGGTCAGCGCGGCCTCGCGCAGCAGTGCCACGCAGTCGGCCGCGCTGTAGCCGTCCAGCTCGCCTGCCAGCGCGTCGAGGTCGACGTCGTCTTTCAGCGGGATGGATTTGCCTGCGGTACGCAGGATCTCGCGACGCGCCTCGGCGTCGGGCGGCTCGACGAACACCAGCTTCTCCAGCCGGCCCGGCCGCAGTAGCGCAGGGTCGATCAGATCGGGCCGGTTCGTCGCACCGAGCACCACCACGTCGCGCAGCGGGTCGATGCCGTCGAGTTCGGTCAGCAGCGCGGCGACCACCCGATCGGTCACGCCAGAGTCAAAGCTCTGCCCGCGCCGCGGAGCCAGCGCGTCGATCTCGTCGAGGAACACCAGCGAGGGCGCCGAATCGCGGGCGCGGCGGAACAGTTCCCGCACCGCCTTCTCCGATGCGCCCACCCATTTGTCCATCAACTCGGCGCCCTTCACCGCGTGCACCGAGAGCCGTCCCGAGCTGGCCAGTGCCCGCACCACGAACGTCTTGCCACAGCCGGGTGGCCCGTACAGCAGTACGCCCCGCGGCGGGTCGACGCCGAGCCGCTCGAAGGTCTCGGGATGCTGCAGCGGCCACAACACCGCCTCGGTGAGCGCCTGTTTCGTCTCGACCATGTCGCCGACGTCGTCGAGCGTCACTGATCCCACCGAAACCTCTTCGGTGGCCGAGCGCGACAGCGGGCGGATCACGGTCGTCGCGCCGATCAGGTCGTCCTGCGTCAACTTCGGCGGCTTTCCGTCCGTGCTGGCCCGCGCCGCCGCCCGCAGAGCGGCCTCCCGCACCAAGGCAGCCAGATCGGCGACGACGAAACCCGGTGTGCGCTCTGCGACTTCGTCGAGGTTGACCTCCTCGGCCGGCACGCCGCGCAGCAGCACCTCGAGCAGTTGCTTGCGGACGGCGCCGTCGGGCAGGCTCAGCCCGAGCTCGCGGTCGCAGAGGTCGGGCGCCCTCAGCCGAGGGTCGAGACCATCGGGCACCGCGGAGGTGGCGATGAAGGCGACCCCGCGGGTGGCGACGGCGTTGCGCAGTTCGGCGAGGATCAGGGTTGATACGGACTCGGCGGGCCTGTCCTGGCTGGCTGGCAGCAGCGCGTCGACATCGGTGATAAGCAGCACGCCCCCGCCGTCGCGGACGGTGGCCACCGCCGACGAGACGCTCTTGAGTCTGTCCTCGGCGCGCAGCGCGCCCACTTCGGGCCCGTCGAGTTCGACGAGCCGTCGGTCGGCGCATACGGCACGCACCAGCTCGGCCTTGCCGACGCCCGCAGGACCGGATATCAACACACCGAGATTGGCTGTGGCCCCGAGTGTTTCGAGCAGCTCGGGCTGGTCGAGTGCGAGCTTGAGCCATTCGGTGAGCCTGCCGGCCTGGACGTGGGATCCCTTGAGGTCATCAATGTTGACCGTCGCCGACTTGTTCGGAGTCGACACTGTGTGCTGGCCCGTCGTGGCCAGTGCGGTCGGGGTCACGCCGTCGCCCCAACTCACCACCGAATTGGGTTGCACGCTGACCGGTCCCGCGGGGTCGACGCCGGTGACCGTCAACAGCTCGGAGGTCCAGGTGATGCCGACGGACGACGCCAGCGCCGCGGTGGCCGCCGACGTCGGGATGTCGGGTCCGAGTTCGCGCGGCAGCAGCGATACGGTGTCGCCGACGGTCATCACCTTGCCGAGCAGGGCCTGACGCAGCGTCGCCGACGAGATCGACTGAGTGGCCAGGTTCGAGCCGCTCAACGTCACCGATCGCGCGCCGAAGACGGTCACCGCCGAGACGAGCACGGTGGTGTTCTCGCGCAGCCCGGCGTTGGACAGTGTCACGTCGTCAAGCAGTGCGGTGCCCGTCGGTGTTCCTGCGGGCGCCACCCCGGCCACCGCGGCGGTGCTGCGCGCTCCGGTCAGCGACACCGCGTCCCATTCCCGGATGCCCAGGGCCGCAATGGCTTCCGGATGCAACCGCACCACGCCGCGGCGCGCGTCAAGAGCCGAGGTGTTCAGACGCGCGGTCAGCCGCAGGTGGCTCAGCGGCGGATCCTTCTCGGTCTCCGTCTGCGTCATCTCACCCGCCCGGCCTGCGCAGTCCGAGCCGCAGATTGGACCGGCGATGTGGTTGTGCCCGGCGGATCGCCCGGCGAGCCGCGCGTTGTTGTCGTGGTTTGTCGTCCCACACCTCCGGATGCTCCGCCAGGAAGCGCCTGGTGCGGATCGCGAACGGGATGTGGATGACGTAGGCGACGATGATCACCAGGATGGTGATGTACCCGTAGAGAATTGACGCCGCCACGAGGATCGCAAGCGCCGCCAGTAGCGGGGCGACCATGTTCGGCGACACGGAGAAGGTGTGGATCTTGCGCATCGGGAGGGTGCTCACCACCAGCAGCGAGACGCCGATCATCCAGATCACCACGGCCAGTTCCGATGTCCACCAGCCGTCACCGAACTGCATCTTGGCCGCCAGCGGACCGATGGCACCGATGGCGCCCGCCGGGGCAGGCATACCGACGAAGTACTTCTTCTCGTAGGCGGGCTGATCCACGTCGAGCAGCGCGTTGAACCGGGCCAGCCGCAGCACGATGCAGACCGCATAGAGCAGCACCACGATCCAGCCGACGCGTGAGTGCGAGAGCAGCGTGCCGTACACGATAAATGCCGGTGCGACACCGAAATTCACCGCGTCGGCCAGCGAGTCGATCTCCTGGCCCATGCGGGACGTCGCCTTGAGAGCTCGGGCGATGCGGCCGTCGAGCGCATCGAGAATCGCGGCGATCGCCAGGAATGCCATGGCTTCGGTAGGGCGGTCGTCGAGTGCGAACTTGACCGCGCTCAAGCCGAAGCAGATGGCCGCCACCGTCATGGCGCTGGGCAAAATGCGCAGACTCACGACGGGCGTCTTGATGCGCGGTTTCACGGCAGCTCGGCCAATACGGTTTCGCCGCCCAGCGACCGCTGTCCTGTGGTTACCAGGACGTTGGAGCCCGCGGGCAGGTAGGTGTCCAGCCGGGAGCCGTACCGGATCAGGCCATAGGTGTCGCCGATCGCGACCTTGTCACCGGCCTTGACGTAGCAGGCGATGCGCCGCGCGATCAAGCCTGCGATCTGGACCGCGACCACCTCGGCACCCTCTGGGGTGCGGATCACGATGCTGTTGCGTTCGTTGTCGGAGCTGGCGGCCTCCAGGTCGGCGGACAAGAACAGCCCCGGGCGGTGCACCGCGGTCACCACCTCGCCACCGATCGGGGCCCGCTGTACATGGGCGTCCAACACCGACAAGAAGATGCTGATGCGCGGCAACGGCGTTGCGGGCAGACCGAGTTCGGCCGGGGGCACCTCTTCGTCGATCAGGCAGACCAGCCCGTCCGCCGGGGCGACGACCAGCCCT
>JAVRPX010000611.1:0-2782 GCA_032161985.1 Mycobacterium sp. | reverse complement strand
ATGTTGTCGCGAAGCTCGACGACGCCGCCGTCAGCGTCAGCGACGAAGGCACGCCGGTCCGGTTTGTCGTCACACTCGCGGTACCCACGGACGAAGTTCTGTATGGCGTGTTCGGCGCACACTCGCCCGACATCGTCACGACCACGTGCCAGCGAGCCGGCGTCCCGCATCAACGGCTCTCTGCCCACGTCGGCACACGGATCCGAGAAGAACCACTGGCCACGCTGATCGGACAATCCTGCACCAGAAGTAGCGTGGAACCCGAGCCCACCCCACAATGAGCTTGCCGGTTATGGTTGAGCAGAATCGGGCATTTATCAACATATCTGTCTAGCGGCGCGTAGCAATGTCGCCACTCTCCGCTGGCAGCTGATGTAGTCTGCGTTTGCTAGTGGCTATGGGTGGGGTCGAAACATCGCGGATGATCAGCCGTTCGAGTGAATTTCGGGCGGTTGCTGACTTTCTGCTGTCCGCCCAACGGCAGCCGACGGGGCTGGTGATCGAGGGCGAGGCCGGCATCGGCAAGACCACACTGTGGCTGGCCGCGGTGGACCAGGCACGCGAACGTGGTTTCCGGGTGTTCAGCGCCCGCGTCGGGCAGGCGGAGTCGGTCCTGGCCTACGCGGCAGTTGCCGACCTCATCGGCAACGTCGACCCCGCCGTACTGACGGAACTGCCGGATATGCAAAGGATCGCCGTCGACCGGGTGCTGTTTCGCGCCGGCGGCGAGGGGCCGCCCACCGACCAACGCGTCGTTGCCGCGGCGTTCGCCGCCGTCGTCGACCGCCTTTCCGCCGACGCACCCGTCCTGGTCGCGATCGACGATGTGCAGTGGCTCGACCCGTCAAGCCAGGCCGTCGTCGGGTACGCCGCCCGGCGGCTCAACGGCCGGGTAGGGATGCTGATCACTGAGCGATGCGAACCGAACTTTGGAAAATCGGCGACATGGCTCCATCTCCCTCGGCCCGATGGCATCGGTCGAATTCGGGTGGGGCCCTTTAGTCTTGGTGGATTACATGCGCTGATTTCGGCGCGGCTGGGGCGATCGTTCTCCCGTCCGACGATGGTTCAGATCGCCGAAATCTCAGGTGGCAACCCGTTTTACGCGCTCGAGCTGGCCCGCGCGATTCACGTCGGGTCCACGAGGGCGCAACCATCGCTGCCCGCTACACTGGCCGAGTTAATGCGGCTTCGGATCGGCAGTCTCGACGGACAAGCCGGCGACGTGTTGCTCGCAGCCGCCGCCGTGGCCGATCCGACGGTCGAAGTGCTCGCGCAGGTTGTTGACACCACGGTCGACCGCACCGTCGAGCTGCTCGAACACGCGGAAAGCACAGGCATTATCGCCATTGACGGCAATCGCGTGCGATTCTCCCACCCGTTGTTGGCACAGAGCGTTTACACCGACGCGAGCCCGTCACGACGACGGGCCACGCACCGAGCTCTGGCCGAGGTGGTGGTGCTGCCCGAACTCAAGGCCAGGCACATGGCATTGGCGACTTCGCGGGCGGACCCCGAAACATTGAAAGCCCTCGACGCTGCGGCTGACGCCGCACGCGCCCGCGGGGCACCTGCCGCGGCGGCTGAATTGGTCGAGCTCGCAATCGGACTCGGCGGGGACACGCCGTCGCGACGAATCCGCACGGCCGAGCACCTTTTCAAGGCCGGCGACGCCGTCCGGGCAGGCGCGCTGCTGAAACCGACGATTGATGAGCTGCGGCCCGGGCTGCTTCGCGGAATCGCCTTGAACCTAATGGCCGGGATCAGCATGTACAGAGACACCTTCGTGGAAGCCGCCGCACTCCTCGAACGTGCCCGCGCCGACGCCGAAACCTACCCGGCCCTACTGGTCCAAACGCTATTGTCGTTGACCTTCGCACAGGGAATGTCCGGCCAGTTCGAGGAATCCTTGAGTAACGCCCGCGAAGCCGTGTCCCACGCGGAGGCGCTCGGCTATCCGCCCCTGATCAGTCAGGCGCTCGCCATGTCGGTCAACGCGTCGTTCCTCTACGGCAACGGGGTTGACGAGGACAGCCTGCGCCGTGCAGTGGAACTTGAAGACCTCAACGCCGACGCCCCAATCCCCTTCAGCCCCAGCGCAGTCAACGCGTTGATCTACGCATGGACGGGACAGTTGAACATTGCGCGTAGGCAGATGGCGGCCGTCAGAGACCGCTGTGTCGAACGCGGCGCCGAGAACGACATGATGGCGGTGTCCGGATACTGCACGCTCATCGAGATCTGGCGAGGCAACTTCGCCGAAGCCGCAGTGCTTGCCGAGGACACCATGGAGCGGGCCGCGCAGGTCGGCGGTTCGCGGACGATTGCGCTGACCGTGCGCGCCTCGGTGGCCACCTACACCGGGCGTGAAAGCCAAGCACGTGCCGACGCGGCTGCTGCCTTGGCGATCGCTGACGAGTGCGGTGTACCGCGACTTGCGGAGTGGCCCACCATGAGCCTTGGCTTCCTTGAGGTTTCGCTAGGTAGGTACGCCGAGGCACTGACCACGCTGCAGCCAATGCTGGACGTCTTCGACTCGCTGCCCGGCAGTGAGATCATGATCGCCACCTTCATCCCCGACGCCGTCGAGGCCATGGTTTCGATGGGCCGTCACGCCGATGCGGTGCCGCTCATCGAGGAACTCGAACGGAACGGTGGCCGCCTCGGCCGCCCGTGGATGCTGGCCATCGGCGCCCGCTGCCGCAGCATGTGGCTGGCAGCCACCGGCGACATCGCCGCGGCAACCCAGATGGCCGAGCAAGCAATGGCCGAACACGAGCGG
>JAVRPX010000610.1:0-7701 GCA_032161985.1 Mycobacterium sp. | reverse complement strand
CGATGTCGGCGCCCAGATGCGGACAGTATGCGTCGAGCACGTACGGGGTGCCGGAGCCGCCGCGGTAACAGATCAGCCGCCTGCCGAAGTAGTGCAGGCTCGCGACCTGCCCGGAGTCGACGTCTCTGCTGTAGGCGACCTGGAACCAGCCCTTGGGGTAGGCGTCGAACGGGAATCGCTTCTCGATGTCACTCATCATGGCGTCACCGCCCGTCTGGACCGCTAAAGTTGCTATTGCTGCAAACATAGCAAAAAAGGCAGGTGCCGTGGACGAGCCGCAATCAGCTGACTGGCGTGTGTACCCCTTCCAACTGGTGCGCGGCGACCCGCAGCTCAGCTTTCCGGCCGCCGAGGGCAACCACCCCGATTGCGAGTCCGACACCTGGTTCATCGCGGGCGAGCTCACCGCTGACGGCGGACGCCGGTTCGCGTTTCTGACGATCTTCAACAAGAACCGGCCGGGGCTTACGTCGATCGTGGCCGACTTCTATACCTTCGCCCTGTTCGACCTGGACAACGGCAGCTACGGGACATACACGGACTACGACATGCCGCCTGCCAACATGCAGCCGGGTGTGCGGCCCAAGCTGTCTACCGACGCCGGCCACCTGGACATGACCTACGACAGCGGCGCGGGCCCCGTCGTGTGGCGGACGTGTCGCGACGAGCGGCACCGGTTGATGCCCTACACCTATGACGTCGGCCTCGTCGGCACTGACCCCGCAGGCGACGCTATGCGTCTGGACCTGCATGTCACACCGTCGCGGGCGCCTGTCCCGCTGGGTGGCGCCGCATACAACGGGAAGATCGAGTGCTTCGGGCAAGCCGACACCTACTCCTACTTCCAGACCGGCATGACCATGATCGGCACGCTGCGCCGGGGATCTGTCGAGGAATCGGTCACGGGCAGCGCCGGTCACGTGGACCGGCAATGGTTCCCCCTGGTCGCCAACGGCGGCGGTACCGATGGCAATGTCCGCGCACGAAGTCACGAGTGGCGCACGATCAACCTCGACAACGGGGTCGATCTGAGCATCTGGCGGCAGTTCGACCGGACGAATCACAATGAACTGCAGCCGTTTTCGGGTGCGACGACGAGTTCCGGTGATGCCGACCCGGAATTCGCGGACGATATCGAGGTCATGGTCACCAGCTATGTGCGCTGGCCGGAGTCGGTGAGCCCGTTGGTTCGGCCGCCGTCGGCGGCGCGGTACATGCCGGACCGGCACCGGCTCACCTCTCGCAAGCTCGATCTGGACCTGGTCGGGGAGCCGCTAGTGGCCGCCCCGGCTCATGAACTGCCGATCGAGTACATGGAAGGCCCGTACCAGTATCGGGGGATGCTGCGTGGAAAACCGGTGAGCGGCTTCGCGTTCTACGAGCGGTCGCTGGCGCTATATCGGGACTGGGAGTTGGACGATGTGCTGGCCGCGGCCGGGCCGGGCGAACGTGAGCTTGTGCTCGAGGATATTGCTAGATCTCGCGCATAGCTTCACGTTCGACGGCCTAGATCGCCTCCGACCACGTTTGATGGCGGTGCTGCAGGCCCGGCTCGTTGCGGCCGAACACCAAATTCTCCCGTGCACCCGACTCCAGGTTGGCCTGCAGGCCTGCCACGAGCGCGTAGTCCTCGTCGCGGACGGTGGCGTGTGCGTAATCGAAGACCGCCGCCGCGCCCGCGGCGACCGACTCGTCGGACAGATCCAGCGGTGTCGAGTTCTGGTGCACGGTAATCGAGCGGCCCGGCACGTCGGCGGGATAGACGCGGAACAGCTCCCCATTGGCGATCGTCGCCGACAACACGATGTTCGGGAACAACGCGTAGATGACGACCATGTTCTGTAGCGGCTCCCACCGCTCCTCCGGAATATTCTCGAGGTCGAGAATTCCGTTGAGCGGAAAGACAAGTCGGTGGTGCGGGCCGAACGAATCGAACACAGTGCAGGTGCTGCGCGCGATTGTCGCGAACGTGTTCCTGTGCACCGTCGCGAAATGGTAGTTCTCGGCGAACGTGTCGATGGCGAGCTTCCAGTTGATCGGGCAATCGAGCACCTTCTCGCCCAACGGCGCCCATCGCCCGATGCCCCAGGAATCCAATTCGTCGGCGAGCGGTCCGAGGAACACCGGGATGTCCAGCGTCGCGTTGCGGTCCAGCGATATCCACAGAAAGCCGGCACATTCGGTGGCCGGTAGCTCGGTGAGTTTCGCCGGGCCGGAACGTGTTTCGGGGAAGCCTTCCTTGCCGGGCACTCCAACGAGGTTGCCGTCCAGGTCGTAGGTCCACGAGTGGTATGGGCAAGAGAGCCGGCGGGCGGCTCCGCAGCCGTCGGCGATCTGTGACTGGCGATGCAGGCAGACGTTGTCGAACGCTCGCACGGTGTCGTCGGCGCTGCGAGTCAGCAAAATCGAACGGCCCATCACCGTCTTGGTGCAGTACGTGCCTGGCTGCGGAAGTTCGGAGGCGTAGCCGACGAGCTGCGGACTGGCCAACAGCATCGCCTTGTCCTGCGCGAGGCGTTCGGCCGACGTGTAGGTGGCCGCAGCGACCCTGCACTCAGCCGGGGTGAGGTCGGTTGTCTTGTCGCGCGCCAGTTTCACCGCGCGGCGAGTGAGGTCGATGAGCTGGTCGCGATCCATCGCTGATCCCCGGTCGTCGAAGCATTGATGCCATTTTGTTGTTTTTATAATGATAGACGCCGGTTGAGTCGCCGCAAGGTCAGCAACCTCGGATTGTCAAAAAACCGCTGGTGCTGGGAGTTCTTCTTGTATCGTCCGCTAAAGCCGGGTCGGGGCCTTAGGTGGGAGGGCAGCGATGGCGATCGTTGAAAGCGCGTCACGAGCCTGGTTTCGGCGACTAGCCGCCGCGGCTACAGCGGCGGTTGTGTTGCCGGGACTGGTCGGTTTTGCGGGCGGATCCGCAACGGCCGCAGCATTTTCCAGCCCTGGGCTGCCGATCGAGTACCTCGACGTGCCGTCGCAGAGTATGGGCCGCGACATCCGTGTCGAATTCCTCTCCGGCGGAGCCGACTCACCCGCGCTGTACCTCCTCGACAGCATGGAAGCGGGGGACGACTACAACGGCTGGGACATCAACACCCAGGCATTCGACTGGTTCAACAGGACCGGGGTGTCGGTAGTCATGCCCGTCGGCGGCAAGTCGAGCTTCTACAGCGACTGGTATGGGCCCGCGGCGGGCAATGGCGGGACCCACACCTACAAGTGGGAAACCTTCCTCACCCAGGAACTGCCTGCGTGGCTCGCGGCCAACAAGGACGTTCGGCCGAACGGCAACGCCATCGTGGGGTTCTCGATGGGTGGTTCGTCGGCGCTGATTCTGGCGGCCTTCCATCCGCAGCAGTTCATCTACGCCGGATCGGTGTCGGGCTTCCTGAACCTCTCGGCGGACCCTGGCCAGGTTGGTATCGCGATGATGTGGAACGGAGGCTTCAGTCGCGAGGCGATGTGGGGTCCGCCGGGCGACCCCGCATGGGCCCGCAACGATCCCACGGTCCAGGCTGGCAGGCTGGCCGCGAACGGCACCCGTCTGTGGATCTACTGCGGCAGCGGCACACCCACCGATCCGGCCCTGGCCAGTCCGGACGCGCCAATCGGCGGACTTGGCTTCCTGGAGGGAATCGCAATCGACTCCAACCACGCTTTCTCCGACGCCTACATCGCCGCGGGCGGGAACAACGCCGTGTTCAATTTCCCGGGCGGCATCCACAGTTGGGGTCACTCTGGCCAGCAGCTGCAGCAGATGAAACCCGATATCCAACGAGTGCTCGGCGCCACGGCCGCCGCCCAGGCGTGAGCTGGTGGGTGGCGCTCGCGGAGCGCACAGTCACAGAGGAGATCCCGGCGCCACCCATCGAGGTCCGTGACTTCTACGTCAACCTCGACAACATCAAACGGGTGCATCCGCTGGTGGTTGCGGTGCGCACAACTGACCGGCGCGAGACCGCGGACGGGTATGTGCAGACCTATCGCGTCCAGGACCGGATTCCGATGGGGCCGTTGCGGTTACGGATCAGCTATGTGGCACGCCTGCACGTGCCGCACACAGGGGACGTGACGGCCGAGTCCCGTCAGTTCCCGCGGGTACGACTACACACGACGGTGGCATTCGAGCCGATCGCCGCCGGAACGCGCGTCACCGAACACATGCGGATCGAGGCGCCGCGCGCCTTGGCGGGGATGACGACCCGTGAGGCGGTCAAGGCGCACATCGCCATGCTGGCGGGTATCCGCCAAAGCTTCGAGTAGCTATTCGGTGGCGTCGGTGGTGTCGGTGGCGTCGAGCACGCTGACCGCGATGCCGTACGGCAGGAACCGGACCTTGCGCGTCGGATCGGTGTTGTTCTTGTTCGCTCTCAGCGCATCCAGTTCGTTCGGATAAACCTCTTCGATGTGGGCGCCGCCCTCGTCGTCGACGGTGAAGATCGCCCACACGCCGTCACCGGTCTCGCCGGTTGTCTCCGGCTCGGTCCTGGTCCGGGTCTGGCGCGCGAACTCGTTGAAGAGGTTCGCCCAGCCAGCCCGTTCACCGGACGTGGTGAAAAACCTGCTGACGCCGTCGAGCGCGTCGCGCAGTCCCTCGCCCGCTTCGCGGGCCACGCGATCGAAGTCGTCGGGGTCGAACCCGAAAGGCCCGTTGCTGCTCATAGCGGTTCCTCCTGCTGGCTGTGCACCGCGACATTGCGGTAATCACAGTGTGCCTGCAGGTGGCGAACTAGTCGACTGACAGGAAGCCAGGGTGGTAGGCACAGGTTATGGCCTTCACGCGCGCCGACATGCTGGCGACCGCCGAGCGATCACCGGAGGCGGCCGGCGTACATGACCGCGACGGCTGGGTCGGCCTGTTCACGACGAACGGCCGGGTCGAGGACCCGGTCGGGTCCCGGCCGCACCAAGGGACCGCGGCGATCGAGCGCTTCTACGACACCTTCATCGGCCCGCGCGACATCACGTTCCACCGTGACGTTGACATCGTCGTCGGCACGACGGTGATCCGGGATGGGGAACTCGAGGTGAAGATGGCGTCGACGCTGACCATGCGGGTCCCGGCCTATCTGCGCTATGACCTCGAAGACCACGACGGCGAACTGCAAATTGCTGCGCTGCAAGCATTTTGGGAACTCCCGGCGATGGTCGGCCAATTTTTGCGGAGGGGGGTCCGTGCCGTGCCCGCCGGCCTTCAGCTGTCACAGCTCCTGCTGACCAACCAGGGTCTGGCAGGCACTCTCGGCTTTCTCAGTGGGTTCGGCGGCATGGGCAGCGGTGGTAAGCGGTTGTTCGCGCGGTTTCTGGACGACGCATGTGGCGGCGATGAAGTCGGCATGCGGAGACGACTCGCTGGCCAGGTAGACATATCAAGCGGCGACGACCTTCAACTGAGCGCCGCCGACCTGCTGAGACACCTGTCGGGAGCGCGGTGGCGCAAGCTCATCGGATCGGGGCATGCCGCCGCCGCGGCGACCGAGCGTGCGGGGCAGCGCAGCGTGATCTTCGCCGAGGTGGGCACTGAAACCGCCGCACTGAAGAGGATCCGCGTCTTCAGCGAGGCGGGCGACGGCTAGCCCAAGGACGTGAGACGGTAACAGGACAATGGACACCGATGACTACATGACCTACGAAGAATTCGGGCGGAAGTTCTTCGAGGTCGCCGTGACCGAAGAACGCGTGGGCGGCGCGATCGCCGCCATCGCCGGGGACGAATTCGAGATGGGCCCGATGGGGCAGGGGCCTGGCGGGATCGCGAAAGTCACCGCCAGGGTCAAGATCCAAGAACCTCGCGTGACGCGGAAAGTCGGCGAGATGATCACCTTCGCCATCCGGATTCCCCTCGAGATCAACATGGTCGTCGACCTGCGGATCGACAAGCCGAAATTCATAGTCTTCGGAGAGATTGCGTTGAGTGCGACGGCCAGGGCCGCCGAGCCGCTACTGCTGATCCTCGATGTTCAGAAGCCACGGTCGTCCGACATCTCCATCCACGTCACGTCCAAGTCGCTGCGGGCCGAGGTGGTGCGCATCATCGGGGGCATCGATGCCGAGATCAGGCGGTTTATCGCCGCCCATGTCTCCGGCGAGATCGACAGCCCGGCATCGAAGAAGGCGAAGATCATCGATGTGGCGAACCGCCTCGACGCGGCCTGGACCGGCGTCTGACGTGCGCGTTTAGTCCTGTCTACTGCCGGGACCGTACGATGCCCCGGTGCAGCGCAAACGAACGATGGCCACCCTCGCCCTGTCCGCAGGCGTGTTGGCGTCCGGCCTGGTGTTGGCCACGCCGGCGAAGGCCGACCCGACCGACGACGCATTTATTTCGGCGCTGACGAACGCGGGGGTTGGGACAGCCGATCCCGCCAACGCCGCCTCACTGGGGCAGCAGGTCTGCCCGATGCTGTCCGAACCCGGTCAGACCGCCGCCGACGTCGCTGCGAAGGTGGCAGACGCAGGAGGCATGTCGCTGGGCCCGGCGACGATGTTCACCGGCGTCGCGATCTCCTTGTTCTGCCCGGCGGCGATGTCATCGATTACCAATGGACAGTCGCCGATCCCGCTGGGGATCCTGGGCTTCTAGGCAGGCAGACCTTCCAACCGCGGCCGCCGCGGTTCCCGGCCATCGCCTGCAGATCGGCCGCGCGCTTCGCGCCAGAGCCACGGCATCAACATGTTGTGCGTCCAGAGCACTTGCGAGTAAAGCTGCGAACGCACCGACGGCCGCCCGGTTCCCGGGCTGGACTCCGCCCAATCATGGTTGCTCCCAGGCAAACCCAGCACCTCGGCCGCCGCCGCCGCGAACAGCATGTGGCCCTTCGGAGAGCCGTGTATACGGTCAGGGCTCCAGGTGTCCGGCTCGGTCATCGACGGCGCGCCGTAGAGGTCGACGAGGCGGAACCCGTGCCGGTCGGCCGCGGTCCTGATCGCGTCGTTGACCTCGAGCACCCGTGGCGCGAGCAGCCGGCCGACGGGCAGGATGCTCGCGATGTCGGGAAAAGTCGTCGTCACCACGGTCGCGCCCGACTGCGAGAGCCGGACGTGCAGGTCATCGAGTTCGGTCAGCGTGCGATCAAAGCCGGGCCCCGGGCGGGTTATGTCGTTCATGCCGATGCACACCGTGATGAGGTCGGGCCGCATTGCCAGTGCCTCGGGGAACTGGTCATCGACGACATCGCGGATCCGCCTGCCGCGCACAGCGAGGTTGGCATACGCCAGCCCCGGATAATGCTCGTCGATCATCACGGCCAACCGGTCGGCGAACCCCGTCAGGCCGACGGTGTCGTCGCCGTCCCAGAGTCCCTCGGTCTGGCTGTCGCCCATCGCGACATATCGGGAGTACCCGGACACAACGCGACTCTAGCGGCGAAGCGCGGCTTCTACCTGCGACGCCCCGGCGTTCGCCGCCAAGTCGCGGTGCCGTTCGGTCACGTCGGCACCGCCGGCACGCAGGATGTCGGCGACGTCGCCGGCGCGGTAGCCCGCGGACCGGATCCCGAAAGGCCACCACGAGAGCAGCGCGTCGAGGCCGCGGCGGGGGTCGGCGCCGAGTTCGACCATCGCGGCCACCGTCGCGGGCAGAATCTGGCGGGCTGCCTGTTCGATGGGTTGGGTGCCGCTCGGCATCGCGGCGTCGACCGCGGCGCCCGCGCGCACGAGCGTGCGACCATCTCCGGGTTGACGTTGTCGCCGTTGCCGTCA
>JAVRPX010000609.1:0-14829 GCA_032161985.1 Mycobacterium sp. | reverse complement strand
CCAGTCCGTCAGTGTGGTGCCGGACTCGTCGGTCCCTTCGAAGCCGCTGTACGCCGCCGAGTGATGGCCCTTCATGAACACGGCCTCCACGCCTGCCGGGTCGAATTCGGGATGAAAGTCCGCGCCTGCCGTGCCTGCGACGCAATGCCGGGGCCAGGACGCCGCGTAGTCCGGGTGTTCGGAGAAGTGCTCGCCGGGGTCGATGTGGAAGTCCTTGGTCGCCACAACGTGGGCGTAGCCGGGACCTTTGGCAAGCAACTCGGAGATGCCGCGGGCGACCGCGCAGCCGCCGGTCACCGCCAGCGAACCGCCCTCGCAGAAGTCGTTCTGAACGTCGACGATGATCAGTGCCCGCATTCGTCTAGGGTATGAGCCGCCTATCCGCCGAACAACAGATAGAGCCCGGTGAACGTGTAGCCGACCATCACCAGCATCATTGCCAGCTGTCCGGTCAGCTGGTGGCCTGCGGGCAGCAACCGCAACGCCCTGTCGTGCGCGGCGATCACGCCTGCGATGTGGCCGGCCACCACACACCCCACCTTGATGCTGGCCAGCACCGTCGGATGCATCGACAGCACGTAGTGAACCTGCGCATCACCCAGACCAAGAAGCAGGATGATCGTCTGCTGCCCCCGCTCGACGAGATATGTCAGGTAGTGGGCGAACACGTAGCCGATGACGATCGGGATCAGCGAATGCGCCATCAGGCCGGGCAGTTCGCGGCGACGCCCCCGGTCGACGCCGCCGGTTGTGCGTGCCGCCAGCCAGAACGTGCCTGCGACGACCCCGGCGAACACCAGCAGCCCCGCGGTGCGCAGCAGCGTAGCCGTGGCGGTAGAACCGGTGTGGTCGTCGACGAAACTGCGCCACTGCGGGGTTGCCGAGAAGCTGTCGAACGCGGTCGATCCCAATAGCACCGCCAGCACCGCGACGGTGCCGGGGCGCACCGGCAGTGACGGCAGGTGGTCGAACGGGTTGCCGAACGCGATACGGCCGTCGCGGTTGCGCCGCAGCGCCGATAGCCGCGACGCCACCATGCTGTACACCTCGAACGGATCGGCACGCGCGCACCAGCGCTCACTGCAGCACAACGCCCCGGCCATCGTCACCGCGAGGTAGCCCAGCAGCCAGATCTTGATCGCGACGAGGGATCCAGGGTCCGGACTGGCGAGCTCGAGCCACACGAACGCGAAGAGGCCGAGCATGGCGGGCCAGTAACCCGCCGATTCGGGATAGCGCAGACCCAGCGACCGCTGGCCCAGCAGCCGGTGCACCGTGCGCACCGGGGAGATCGCGCGCCATACCGGTCCGACGGCCAGTGATAGGGCAACCAGCCCGACCCACAACAGCACATAGAAAACGCCGGGCAGCGGGTTGTGTGCGTCCTGCGGACCGAACACCGCGGCGATCGCCACCCAGAGCGCGAACAGCAGTCCTGCGATTGCGACCGCCCAGCGGGTAGCCGGGGCGTCGACAAACGTGGTGACCCACCGCGGCAGCGCACGGCCCGGCTTGTCGGGATCGAACCGCGGACGCCGCCACGCGAGCGCGACGACCGCGAAGGTGAACGTCAACGCCCACGCCGCGCCGATCAACGCATAGGTGAAGGGAATCGGTAGATCGGTCGAGCCGCCAAGGCCGTGGGCCAGTACGGCGGCGGACCGATCGGTGATCACTGCACCTGGATGGTCGCGATGGTCTTGTTCAGCTTGTGCAGCTCGACGTCCACCTTGCCGGGCACGTCGACGGTGAACTGAAAGGACTGCCCCGACTTGGCCTCGACGTTGAAGCTGTGCTCGGGTGTGGAGTGCACGTGCAACTCGTCGGCAGCGTCGCTGTTGACGCGAACGACGATCTGTTCCTTTACGCCCGCCGTCAGTTGCTCGTTGGTGGGGGTGACGTCGCCGCCCTTGATCGTGACCTCGATGACGAGCCGGTTCGGCGGCGCCTGCTCGTTCGACATGTCCGACGGGCTGACGGTCGACGGTTGAGGGCTCGAGGCGCTGCTCGACGCATAATCAGCGCCGTCAGATCCGCCGCATCCAGCGGTGATCAGTGCACCAGCGGCCAAAATCAGGAGAGTCCTGGATGTTGTCATGGTGAACCATTGTGGCGGGGCGAGTCTGAGTTCTCACTTTGGGCCGAGTCGCTCGTACGACGACGGTCCCGCAGCGCGACGTAGATCACCACACCGGCGACCACGATGGCGGGCGCGAACGCGGGTATCGCGACGAGCAGCCCGTGATGAGCGAGGATCTCGATGTGGGCGTCGCTCGTCACGCCTGCACCGTGGGCCTGGGCTCGATGTCACTCGCCGTGGGTTCGCGGTTGTTGAGCCTGCCTGCGCCCCAGGTGAGCGCGCCGATGAGAATCAGCGTGCACGCCAGCACCACGAGGCAGGAGATGGTCCACAGCACGTCTGGAGTGTCGGGATTGCGTTCGCGCTGCAGGATGGTGACCTCCTGGACGAACGGCCGCGTCGTCGAATCGAGCGCAGGAACCTCCTTGGCGCCGATGCCGGGGTCGGCGGCAAGGTAGATCGGCACGGCGGCCAGCATCCTGCCGTCGTGCACACGCAGAAGCGTCTTCCACGATCCCCACGCCGGGATGGGCTGCGTCGAGCGGTAGTGGCCGGGCCCGAGCCGCTCGAGATTGTCGATGACGAGTCCGCGATGGTTCGCCAAACCGCCCTGCCACGCGAGAATCGACACCCACTCTGGGTTGTCGCTGACCAGGTTGGCCGGGGTGATCTGGATGTCGGCGGAAACCATGCGCTGACCGGTGTCGCTCGGCAGATCCGTCAATGTCATTGTGGCACTGGTATTTTCCGGCACGGTGTAGCGCAGCCCGTTCGCGGTTGCACCACCGATCGCCAGCACGGCCAGCACCACCATGCCGATACCGATGGCGCGCCGCGGGAGCCGTTGATCGGTGAGCACGATGCCTACGAGGGCACCACAGCCACCGGTGAGGATGGCAACCGGCACCGCCATGCCGAGCGCCTCGACCCACATGCTGGTCGGCCACGGGTAGTGGTACACCGCGCCGATCCACAGCGACTCCAGCCACAAGCCGACGGTTGCGGCAGCAAGGCCGCTGACCAACCCGAACACGATGGGCCGCTTCAATAATGGCGTAAGGGCAAGCACCTCGATGACGATCGCGATCCCGAGATAGAGCGCAAACCAGTTGGTCGGCGCGCCGAAGACCGGACCGACGATCAGCGACACCAGGCCACGCAGCGCGAGGGCGAACAACGCGGCGATTACCGCGGCTCCGCGACCCATCATCATCCGAGCGGCAACCAAACCGAAAGCGCCAGCGGCCGCGATCAACATCGGTTGGAAAACCAGCCGGAATTGGGGCACGCCGAAGTCGAACTCGACCTGGAACACCGACATGCCGATGACGATTCCGCCGAACGCCAGGTACTGGATCGACTTCAGGCCGATGCCGTCGCGTGGTGCATCCTCACCGGCCGCACGACGCCCCTCGTGATCCAGATACAGCGCCGACAACGTCGAAAACCCCGCTCCGCCAATCATCATCAGGTGGGTGGGACCCCACAGCGTCACGTCCTGACCGAAGATGCGGTGCCAGATGTCGTCGAGCGGGAAGCCGAGCAGCGCATACAACCCGCAGCCGGCCATCAACAAGCCACCAACCGGTGCATACCAATTGCGCGTGATCCGCACCGCGGACGGACCTGGCTTGTCGTAGGGCAGGACGCAGGCCAGGCATCCGGCGATGAACAGCAGGAATAGACCGAACAGGATGAAGTAGTGGGCCGGATTCGCCAATGGCCCGGGATCGCGGCCCTTGCCGATGTGCAGGCTGACGTCCCAGATGAAGCCGAACAACGCGCAGATGATCGTCGAGATGAACAGCGCGACGGGGAGTGCGACCCACGGCGGCCGGTTGAACCTGCGGCCTGCCCACTCCGCGAGGTTGTTCAGCCAGGTGATGCGGCGCTGCCGGTGCAGATACCCGATCCACAGCAATCCGGCGGTGACCACGAACGCGACCGCCGACATTCCGATCACCTGGTCCAGCGCCGCGCCGCCGCCCTCACCGCCCTGGGCGAGCACCGAAACCGGCTCTGAACTCTGTGAAAACCCCATTGTCATCCCACCCGCTGAGTGTCGTGGAATCGAACTGACTCATGAGTAATGTTGCCAGATTCTCCCCAGACGAAACCAGGGGTATCAGGTAACTACACAGCGGAACGTCTTCAGGGTGGTGTCGGCGGCGTCGGGCACGTTCATCCCGGCATCCAGCCCGGAGCGCAGGTAGTCGATGACCGCGTCGTTGAGCCGCTCACCGGGTACCACCGCCGGTATGCCCGGCGGGTACGGGGTGATCTGCTCGGCGCAAATCCGGCCGCTGGCCTTCTCCGCAGGCACCGCCTCGACGTTTCCGAAGAACGCCTCGCGGGGCAGCTGGATGGATTCCAGCTCGATCTCCTTCGGTGAGGGCAGGTGAATCTGCGGCGGCGCATCGAAGTCGTTCGCGGCTTTGCGCCACGACCACAGCGCATCGAGCAACCGCTCGCCAGTGGCCTTGTCATCGGCGAACGACATCGTGGCCAGCAGTCGGCGGTGGTCACTCATGCCTAGGTCGATCTGTTTGTGCTCGCGAAGCCAGTCGGCTGCCTGGTAGCCCGAAGTTCCGGTGGCGGAAAGGTCCATCAGGATCTGTAGTCGGTCCAAATCGTGGGAGGCTTCGACGTCGAGCAGTTCGTCGTCAAGCACCTCCACGTCGGGAATCAACTCGATATCGTTCCGCAACCCGCGTACCAGTTCCAATGCGGCACCGAGCTTTTCGCGGCCGTGCTCGACCATCTGGCGTCGCCAGCCGTCGAGCGCTGCGTACACCATCACGTTCGGGCTCGTCGTCATCAGCAGGTCAGCACACGCCGAAAGCCGGTCCTTGTCGATGAGCTCGCCCTGCACGTGGAACACGGAGCCTTGCTCGAACCCGGCACCCATCTTGTGCACGCTCACCACACAGACGTCGGCGCCCGCGTCCATTGCCCACGTCGGCAGGTCTTCGTGGAACGGTAGGTGCGCACCCCAGGCTTCGTCGACGATCAGCGGCTTGCCGCGGTCATGGCACACCTTCGCGATGCCCTCGAGATCGGTGCAGGTGCCGTAGGGGCTCGGGCTCACCACCAACGCACCCGACGCGTCGGGGAAGCGATCCCATGCGTCGGCGTAGTCCTGCGGTGACGGTGGATGGGAGAAATGCCGCTCGGCGTCCCACCGCGGGGTGATCCACCGCGCCTGAACGCCGGAGAAGATCAGCCCTGCGACGATCGATTTGTGGCTGTCGCCAGCAGACTGTCATCGCAGCCGGCGACGGCCATCATGGTGGCCTTCACGGACAGCGAACTGCCGCACGTCGAGAAGAACGCCATATCGGCGCCGACGGCCTCGGCCATCAGGTCCTCTGCCCGCTTCAGGTACTTGTTGCTGGTGCGACGGTCGTCGAGCCCACCGCTGGCGAGGATGTCGTCATGGAACGGCTCGTGGCCCAGCACGGCCAGCACACGGTCGTCGGCCCCGCGGCCCTGCCGATGGCCGGGCGGGGTGTACCCATACCGGTTCTGCTTGCGGTAGTCGACCAGTCCGTCAAGAATCGGCGCTTCGGATTGATCCATGATCGGCGGATTACCCCAACCGCTGGTGTTGAATCGCGCTACGGCTTGAGCACCACCTTGACCATGCCGTCCTTCTTCTTTTGGAACCGGTTGTAGGCATCGGGTGCCGAGGACAGCGGCAGCCGGTGGGTGGCGAACTGCTCGACGCCAAGCGGATCGTCGTCGGTGAGCATCGGCATGATGTCGGGCACCCACCGCTTGACGTTGGCCTGCCCCATCCGCACTTGAATCTGCTTGTCGAACAACATCATCATGTTGATCGGGTCGACAGTGCCGCCGTACACACCGGACAGCGAGATGGTGCCGCCCCGGCGAACCAGCGAAAATGCCGAGTTGAGCGCGGCGAGGCGGTCCACGCCGGCATGCTTCATCACCGCACGGCCGACCGGTGGTGGTAGGAACCCGCTGGCGGTTTGAGCGGCCTCGGCGACTGGCGATCCGTGGGCCTCCATGCCCACAGCGTCGATGACGGAGTCGGCGCCGCGACCGCCGGTGTGGCTCCTGATGAGGTCTTCCACGTCGTCCTTGCGTAAGTCGACGACGTCGGTGCAGTAGTCCTGCGCCCGGCTCAGCCGCTCGTCGACGAGGTCGACGCCGATGACTTGGCAGCCCTTGCGGTGTGACGCGATCCGGCAGGCCATCGACCCGATCGGCCCAAGCCCCAGCACGACCAGTGTGCCGCCGTCTGGCACTTCGGCGTATTCCACCGCCTGCCACGCGGTTGGCAGCACATCGGACAGGTACACGTAGCGTTCATCTGGCCCGTCTTCGGGCACCTTGATATGGGTGTACTGGGCCTGGGGCACCCGCAGATACTCGGCCTGGCCACCGGCCACTTCGCCGTACAGCTTGGAGTAACCAAACAGCGCCGCGCCCGTGCCCTGGTCGCGATTCTGGGTGGTCTCGCATTGGCTTTGAAGGCCGTGGTCGCACATGAAGCAGTGCCCACACGAGATGTTGAAAGGAATGACCACGCGGTCGCCCACGTTGAGCGCGTCAACCTCGCGGCCGACCTCCTCTACGACGCCCATCGCCTCGTGGCCAAGGATGTCGCCCGGACTCATGAACGCGCCGAGCACCTCGTACAGATGAAGATCTGATCCGCAGATGTTGGTGCTCGTGACGCGAATGATCGCGTCGGTGGGTTCCTTGATCGACGGGTCGGGAACCGTGTCTACCGAGACCTTCCGTCGTCCCTGCCACGTGACTGCTCGCATGTGCGGCCTCCTTGAGATTCGTCGGTCCCAACGGGCGTGCCCAGTCACCGGATCGCCAAACCTCGCGTCAGGATGGGTGGTATGGCCGCCAGCGGAACCGTCGTGGAGCTGCGGGTGCACGGAGTGTCTGGCACACCTCCCGAAGCGCTGTTGAGTTGCCCCACTGAATTCCTCGAGGAAGTCGCGGGCGACAAGTCCGCCGGTTTCTACCGAAGACAACCGTGGATCGAGGACGCGACGAGCGGACCGCCCGGCGCGTGGCGAAAGCTGCTGGAAGCGTATTCATGGGGCGGGCTGACCTCCGGCCCTGCCAGCCGCGCCGTCTGGCTGCTCTTTCTGCCGTTCATCTTCATCAACCTCGCACACTGGATGTTGCCGCCCGCCACGAAGCAGCGCTTCGCCTCGACGGTCTCGGTGGCCCTGCTGCGACTGATCGCGCTGTCGTTCACGCTGATTCTGATGCTCGCCGCTGCGGTCGCGCTGATGGACGTAACGGTCTGGCAGTGCATGGGTTTGGACTATTGCGGTTCGACGCTGGGCCCGCTGTCGTTCATGGTCTCGGCACCGCGGGGCGTGCAGGTGGCGCTGAGCGCCGTTCCGCTGGTGGTGGTGATCGCGGTGTTGTGGCGGCTCGGGCAGGAGAACACCCGCCTCGTCGGCACCCCGCCGAATCCCGCGGTGATGGCCGACGAGGTCCCGCTGGAATCGGACACGTTCTGGAGCAATGATCCGTCGGTGCTGCGGCTGCGAGCCTGCCACGTGATGGCGTGGACGGCGGGGTTGGGCGCGCTGACCCTGGCTGTGCCTGCGCGCTATGCGGCGACGCCGGGAGTTCATGCGGTGGGCTTGGCGCTACTGGCGGCCAACGGCGTTGTCCTCGCGATCGCCGTGCTGACCACAGCGTGGAACCGGGCCACCGCGCGCGGTGGCGTTGGCGCCGACTGGCTGACCCGACCGCTGCTGATGCTGCGTTGGGTCTCGCTGGTTCTGCTCGTCGTGTCTTTGGCGTGGGTCGCGATGGCGGATGTTGCGTATCCGCCTGCGCCGACGCACTTTCCGGGGTTGCGAGGGGCGATCTACGTGGTGCTCGGTACCCAGGTCGTGTTACTACTCGGGTTGTTCGTCTTCACCGCGATGTCGGTGCGAGGTCGGCGACGGACGGCGGCTGCGGGTGAGCAGGGCGACGGGTACCGGCCGACGCTCGGCGGTTTCACCGCGCCGTTCGTCGCGTTGATCGGCTGGCTCATCGGCGGCGGGTTCAGCGTCGGCGTCGGCCTGTGGACCGCGCAGGTGCTGGGCAAAGCGGTGCTGTCCACCGCCGCCGCCCGCAGCGAAACCGCCAGCAGGACAGCGACACTCGCCAGCGACACCGCGAGTTTTGCGGACAAGGCCGCCGCGCTGAAAGCCGATGCGCCACTGATCGTGCCGCCGCCGTACTTCTGGGCGGCGGTGGCCATTGTCTTGCTGATCGTCGTTGCGATCATCACCGGCGTGTGGCTGTGGTGGTGGATCACGCGCAGGCGGGCACGGGCCGAACTGCGTTCTGTGCTGGCCGACTACCCAGGTACGGCCGACACCGACAGCCGGGCCAAGCAGGTCGCGACCTCGCGCGCATGGGCATCACTGACCGACATAGGCACGACGATCGTGGCGGGGTTGGCGCTGTTCACCGTGGCGGTGATGGTGGCCCTGGCGGCGTGGTATCTGTCGGACAGCGGTGGCTTCGGCTCGCTGCCCACGTACTCCCCGGCCCTCACCAACGCCAGTGTGTTCATCACGGTTTCGCTGGCGATAGGTCTGGTGCTGTTGGCCGTGCAGGCGTTTCGGGATCGCCAACTGCGGCGGGCGGTAGCGGTGCTGTGGGATGTGATCACCTTCTGGCCGCGGGCGAACCACCCGTTGACCCCGCCGTGCTACGCCGAGCGCACGGTGCCCGAACTGCTGGACCGGCTGCGGGCATTGACCGCCGCGGGTGACACGCGAGTGGTGCTCGTGGCGCACAGCCAGGGCACGGTGATCGCCGCGGCTACGCTGCTGCAGGACGACGAGAGCACCGCGCATAGGGTCGCGCTGATGACATTCGGCTCACCGTTGCGCCGTCTGTATGCACGAAACTTCCCGGCCTACTTCGGAACTGATGCGCTGCCCCGATTGCGCCACAGGCAGGAGCAGCGGTGGATCAATCTGTGGGCGCGGACGGATCCGATCGGGTCGTGGATCAACGACGACCGCGACCGAAGCCTGCAGGAGGCGCTGAAGGAGGTCGACTACCGGTTGCTCGACGTACAGAGCCTGACACCGCATGCAGACGGGACGTATCCGCCGATCTGCGGCCACTCGGGGTTCTGGACGCGTCCGGAATACCGTGACGCGGTGAGCACGCTGGAGTCGGTGCTGCTGCCCGCAGGCAGCGCGGCCGACACCAGCGAAGCGGCCTACCCGTCGAAAGAGCTGTTATGAGATTCGACAGCCGCATGGCCTTCATCACCGGCGGCGCGATCGGCTTCGGCAGGGCGTTCGCACGGTCGCTGGTCGCCGAGGGCGCCAGTGTGGTGATCGCCGACATCGATGTCGAGATGGCCGAACGCACGGCAGCCGAACTTGTTTCAGCCGGCGGGCAGGCGATCGCAGTGGACTGCGACGTCGCCGATCCCGATCGGGTGGACGCCGCAGTCGCGACGACGATCGAACGGTTCGGCGGTGTCGACATCGTAATCAACAACGCCGGCCTGCACTTGACAAAGTACAACCAGCCGTTCGGGGTGTTATCGCGCAACGACATCCGCAGCTTGTTCGACGTCAACGTGATGGGCGTAATCAATGTGACGTTGGCCTGCCGGGACTCGATGCGGGACCGCGGCGGCGGCGTGGTACTCAACATCTCGTCGATGGCCGGCTACATGAGTGCCACGCCCTACGCGGTGTCCAAGCTCACGGTCCGCGGGCTGACCGTCGCATTCGCGACCGAACTCGCACCGGATCGCATCCGCGTCAACGCGATTGCACCCGGCTTGATGAACACCGAGAACGCGCTCGCCGATCTGCCCCGACAATTGATCGAGGAGTTCGTCCATCGACTCCAGCTCGTGCACCGGCTCGGCACGATGGATGACATCGTCTCGGCGATGTTGTTCCTGTGTTCCGATGAGGCGTCCTTCATCACCGGTGAGACGATCAAGGTCAGTGGCGGCTACCCGCTGAACTTTTGATTCGCGTAGCGCGTCAGGCGGTCCTGCATCTCGGGGTACGGGTCGGCGGCCGGCAGCTCGGTCCCATCGCGGAAAGCGACTGCGGCCTGCGCGGCGGCGCGGATTGCGGCGCGGTATGGCAGCGAGCCCGTCGACACCCGGCGCACACCCAGCGCGGCGAGGTCCGTGAGCGAGAGCCCTGGGATGACAAGGACATTCACCGGCAGGGGGATGGCTGTGGTGAGTTCTCGCAGCACGTCGGGGTCGGTGGCACCGGGGACGAAGATGCCGTCGGCGCCGGCCTCGACGTAGGACGCGGCCCGGTCCAGCGTGGCGGCCACCGTGGCGTCCTGGCCGAGCCAGTAGGTGTCGACGCGGGCGTTGACGAATACATCGGGTGAACGTTGTTTGATGGCTTGTACTTTCGCCGCATGCTGCTGCGGCTCGATGAGCGTCTCGGCGGTACTGTCCTCGATGTTGATGCCGTCGACAGGAAGCCGGGCGACGTAGTCGGCGACCTGGTCCGGATCGTCGGAGTAGCCGTCCTCGATGTCCATGCTGATGTAGCAGTCGAGGGGCTGCAGTGCCGCGGCCAAGCAAAGATTCGCCTCGTTGGTCGACCGGCCGCCGTCGGGAGTGCCGATGCTGGACGCCACTCCGAAGCTCGTCGTGCCGATCGCGGCGAAGCCGCACTCCAGCAGTGCCAGCGCCGAAGGCACGTCCCATGCGTTGGGCAACAGCAGCGGCGGCTCGCCGCGGTGTAGGTCGGCGAACGTCATCGATGGTCGCTCCACGGCGTGACCGGCCGGCCGCGGCGCTTGCCGTCCACGATCACATCGAGGCGTTCGTCGAAGAAGCAGATCAGGTCGCGCACGGGTTCGGCGTCGTGCAGCGGTTCGTGATACGTCCAGGCCACATCGCGCGGCCCGTCGGGCACGGAGTAGTAGGACGCCCGACCCTTGTATGCGCAGTAGGTCGCCGTGTCGCTGGGTTCGAGCCGGACGGCGACGTCCTCGCGAGGCAGATAGAACCGCACCGGCAGCAGCGTCTCGAACAGCAGCATCGGCCGCGACGACTCTGCCAGCAGTCGTCCGTCCAACTCGATGCGGACGTGGCGGCTGCTGCGCAGGACATCGATGCGGCCGAACGGGTCGTGTGGGTGGCTGACCACCCGTTCGTCCTCCTCGTGCCATTCGAACGCGGCGAACTCGAGGATTACGTAGTCGGCCAGGTCGGGGTCGTCGGGCCGGAAGGCCGCCGCGGGGCCCATTTCCTCGCCTGCGATGACATCGAACGCAGTGCCTGCACATGAGTGGGCGTCGAAGGGCACGGTCGGGTCCAGGATGGGCCGCGAACTGATCGCCGGTAGGCGCACGCCGACGTCCTCATCGGCGCCGGACTCGGCACCGGCGGGCACCAGCTGCGCCGTCAGCGCGGCGGTCGGCACCGCATAGGTCGGGACGACGCGGCGGGGCTCCCAGACCAGCCGGGCTTCGCAGGTGTCGGCGACCGGCTCACCGCCGACGGAAACCCGCACCCGTTTCGCGGTGGGCTCGTATCGCAGGGTGTCGAGACTGCCGCCGAGCAGATCCATCATCCTGACGCCCATCGCGGAGCCTCTCTCTTGGGGGATGGTGTCACTTGCGGGGTGGACGCAACATGTTCATTGCCACGCGCATTATCGGGCTGGGGACGTGATCCCTGGCAGAAAGCGCGGCGTCTGCCGCCCTGCCGCGCAGCGGGGTGCCGCGGCCGAACCACTTGTTCAGTGGTCCACCGGTCGGCTCGAGGTCGACGTGCATTGGTGGTTTGCCGTCCGCGGCGCCGAGCGCGTTGGAGATCACAATGCGTTGAATCTCGCTAGTGCCCTCAAAGATGGTGTAGAGCTTGGCATCTCGGTACCACTTCTCAACCGGATGGTCCGTGATGTAGCCCCAGCCACCCATCGTCTGGCTGGCGCGCTGGGTGGTTCGGACGGCGACCTCGCTGGCGGCCAGCTTGGCCATCGATCCCTCGCCGCGTTCGAACGCCACGCCGGTCGCGGCCATCCAGGAGGCCCGCCAGGTGAGCAGGCGGGCCGCGTCGATCGCGGTGGCAAGGTTGGCGAGCGGGAACGCGATACCCTGGTTGTCGATGATCGGTGCGCCGAACGCCTCTCGCCGGTTGGCGTACTCGGTGGCGTATTCCAGTGCGGCCCTGGCAATTCCGAGAGCCTGAGCGGCGACCATTGGCCGGGTCTGCTCGAAGGTGCCCATGGTGGCGGAGCCGGAATGCCTGCCGCCCTCGATGGCTTCACGGGCCTTCGCCAGCTTGTGCTCGAGCTTGTCGTGCCCACCGAGTAGGTTCTCGGCGGGGACTCGGACACCGTTGAATTTCAGCTCGGCAGTGTGCGATGCCCGGCAGCCGAGCTTGTCGAGCTTGCGCACGAGGTCGAGGCCAGGGGTGCCGCCGGGCACGATGAACAGGGCCTGTCCTTTGTGGCCGAGCTCCTCGTCGACGACGGCGTTGACTACGTGCACGTTGGCGATGCCGCCGTTGCCGATCCACATCTTGTGGCCGTCGATGATCCAGTCCGCGTCCTTTCCCGAGCCGTCGCGGTGCGCCCGGGTGCGCAGGTTGCGAACGTCGCTGCCACCCTCGGCTTCGGAGATCGCCAGTGCGGCCAGCTTGAGATCGCCCGGTGTGCCGAAACATTCGGGCGCCCAATGAAGCATCTGTTCGGGCGAGGCGGCCTGGCCGATCGCCGAGAGCGCCAACGCGGGCATCACGATCGCGAGGCCGATGCCTGCGCAGCCCCAGAACAGCTCCTCCATGAACATCGGCAGCGACATTCCGGTCGGATCACCGATCAGATCGCGGTAGAACAGCGGACTGTAAAACCCGCGTTCGGCGGCCTCCTCGAGCACCGGCCACGGAAACTCCTGGCGCTGGTCATACTCGAGCGCGACGGGGCGAACAACCTGCTCGGCGAATTCATGTGTGCGTCGCGCGAGGTCATGCTGCGCGGCGGTGGGCGTGATGTCGAAACTCATCGACTGCCGAGTACCCCGCGCGGGCGCTCGCGAAGCGCGCAGCGCTAATCGACGCCGATGGCGACCTCAGTGGACTTCACGAACGCCGTCGCGCGCATCCCGGTCTGAAGGCCGAGATCCTCCGCGGCGTCCTTGGTGATCGACGACGTGATGATCTGATCGCTGCCGTCGAGGCGGATCTTGACGGTCGCCATCACCGCTCCAAGGTTCACTTCTGTGATCACTCCGGTGAGCTGATTTCGAATCGATAGCCGCATGGTGCGTCAGCGTAGGCCTACGGTGATAACCGATGAAGCTCGCGGCTTTGCATCTTCGACAACGCGACGGCGTCACATGCGGACCGACCGTCGCGGTGGTGGCGGGCGCACTGCTGGATCCTGGGTACCGGGCCGCGCTGGCCGACCGGGCGTGGTTCGACGGCGAACAGGTGCGGGTGCACGCCGAGGTGAACCGCGTCTGGCCGCGCCGGCTGGGTACCACGCCGACAGGGATGGCGCGGGCCCTGACTAGGCATAGTTCCCCGTCGGGCGTTCGCTACCGGTGGCGGCTGTTTCGCGGTCGGCGGGACAGGTTGTCAGATGTGCGGCGCGCGGTGGAAGGGGATTGGCCGGTCGCGATGTTGATCGGACGGTTCATCCCACGGCACTGGGTGCTGATCGTCGACACCACCTGGCTCCAGTGGCAGTGCTACGAACCGTCGTCGGGGGAGGTGCGCTCGGTGGAGGAGGCTGCGGTGCGGCGGTCGCGGCTGAGCGGGTTGGGCTATCCGCGGCCGTTCGCGTTCGTGCTTCCGAGAGCGTCGACTCGGTCGGCGACGAGCTGATCATCCGGTTCGTCGGATGCCTTGAGGCCGGCGACCACTCCCGTCCGGTTGCGTTCGGGTTGGTTCTGCGACATCTTCGCCTTGCCTTCGACTTTCGAGATGACAAGCTCCACACCGACGATCGCGCGCAGCTGCGCGCGTGTGTAGTTTTCCGGCGCATCGGTGACCTGCCACGGCTCGGTGCGGCGCTGCTCGTGACGATTCGTCAGCATCGTGACGAGGTTGAGCACCCAATCCGCATCGTCGTGCACGACCAGCCGGCCGTAGACATTGAGCACCTCGTAGTTCCAGGTCGGCACCACCTTGCCCGTTTCCGCTTTCGTCGCGTAGAAGCTGGGCGAGATGTAGGCCTGCGGACCGGAGAAGATGGCCACCGACTCGCGGCCGTCGGCATGCCAATGAGGGTTGGCCCGTGACACGTGACCGACCAGCGAGTGCCGAGCCTCGTCGTAGAGAAGCGGCAGCGGCGTCACCATCAACCCCGACGAGTCGTTGGTGACCAGTTGAGCGAAGCCGGCCTGCGCCAAGGCGGCCTCGGTCTCCTGGTCGGATAGGGCGAAGTTCTGCGGTATGTACATGGCAACCTCAGCGTAGAACGGCGAGCGCAGTGTCAACGGATCACTCGGGCACGTCCAGCGACGGGCAAGGCGGCTCGTAATCGATGTCCGGCGACACCCACTCGTCCCATTCCGCTTCCGTCAAGTTGGCGGTGAGTTTGGCGCAGAGTTCGTCGCGCCACCTGCTGGGGCCGGCCCACAGCACCCAACTCGCGCTTGCTCACGGCCAGCGCCGCGCCGACCAGATCGCCTCGGTGAGGACACTGTCCACAACGCAAAATGCCTGATCAAAGCACGCGCTAGGGCAACCTATTCGCACGTATGATCGAACAGTGGGTGAGCTGCAGTCGATC
>JAVRPX010000608.1:0-2700 GCA_032161985.1 Mycobacterium sp. | reverse complement strand
CTGCCATCATCTCTTGGCGCAGCGCCTCGGTGAATCCGCGCACGGCGAACTTCGCGGCGTTGTAGGCGGCCTGGCCGGGCACGGAGAACAGCCCGAACACGCTGGAGATGTTGATGACGTGGCCGTCTCCGGATTCGATCAGGTGGGGGAGGAACACCTTGGTGCCGTTGACGACGCCCCAGAAGTCGACGTCCATCACCCGTTCGATGTCCTTGAACTGGCTGACCTCGATATCGCCTGCGAACGCGATGCCCGCGTTGTTGTAGATCTGGTTGACCTTGCCGAAGTGCGCTTTCACCGCGTCGGCATACAGCTCGAACGCCTCACGCTCGGTGACATCGAGCCGGTCGGCCTTTACGGGCGCGCCGATGGCCTTCAATTGGTCCTCGGTGGCTGCCAGGCCCTCTGTGTCGACGTCGCTGATCGCCACGCTGGCGCCCGAGCGGGCCAGCTCGATGGCCAGCGCCTGCCCGATGCCCGACCCGGCTCCGGTCACCGCCGCGACCTTTCCGGCGAAGCCCTCCATAACCACTCCCTCGTGTCAGTTGACTCGGGTCGAGGCTAGCCGGTACCCGCGGTCCCGCTTGGAGTGGCCCTCAGCGGCTAGGGTTCGAACATGGCGAGCGACAGAACCGGGCCATCGCGGTCGCTGTTGCCGTGGGTTGCGGCGGCACGCGTCGGTGTTGGAGCGGTCATGCTGCTGGCGCCGAGCAGAATCTTCAAGCCCGGCTCCGGGACGGAAACGCTGCTCATGCAAACCATCGGGATCCGGGATGTTGTCCTCGGCTCCGGTGGGTGCGCTGCCTGGGCCCGGGGGGCTGACGGGGAACTGCGAAGGTGGGCCGCCGTCGGCCTGATCAGCGACAGCGCCGACTTTTGTCTGGGGTTACGCAGCAAGCGTCTCGTCGGCACCAAGAGCGCGATGATCGCCACACTCTCGCCCGTGCCGTTCATCGTCGCAGGGCTGCTCGGCTTCGCCCGCAGCACGCGTAAGCACTGACCCCGACACGTCCGGTGGTGATCAGCCCGGCTTGGTGACGGTGACCAGGTGGGACAGTCCCGAAGCAAACAACCAATGCGGGCACGGGCGGGCGGCAGTTGGATCATGATTGGTGGGCATGAGTCCCCTGCCGCCGGCTGCGCGCGAATGGCGTTCCAAGACTGCTGCCAACCGGTTGCGCCAAAACGTGAGCCGGTAACAGCCCCAATCCGCCCCGACTGAGGACATTGGGGCTGTGGTGACCGTGATACATCGCCGTCTACCTGTGGGACCCGATCCAATGACGAAGTCGTTCGAGGACGCGGAGCAAAAGGGTCAGACGGCGCTGATCAATTGGAAGACGATCGAGGACCAGACGATCAACTTGGCTGGCAGCTGCTTAAGCGGTGCGAACCTTGCCGACTCGCAACTTCCCTTCGCGGATCTGCGAGGGACAAACCTCAGTAGGGCAAGCATTTCGGCGGAACCTGACGTTCGCGGATTTGATCAACGCGGAACTAAGTAACGCAAATCTCAACAACGCGAACCCGACCGACGCTCAACTTTACGGTGCATCGCTGGTGGGAGCGGACCTGAGTTGGGCAGACTTGAGCGGACCGAATCTGACCCGCGCAAATCTTGCCGCCGCGAATCTGATGAACATTTACTACGACCAGACGACGCTGTGGCCATCCGGCTTCAGTCCACCACCGAGCCGGGATGTCAGATAGAAAATCTCGCAGCACGCGGCCAAGCGGAAGGTCACCCGCGAGCGTGCGCGAAATGTACGCGACCAACGGCGTGTCGGCGTACAGACACGCACGCTCGCGGCAGGGGCCATTTACGGCGCGAACGCCTCGTCGATGATCTCCTGCTGCTCGACGGCGTGCACCTTCGACGAACCCGACGACGGTGCCGACATCGCCCGGCGCGAAATCCGTTTGATGCCCGACAACTTGTCTGGACACACTTCTGGAAGCGTGAGCCCGAACGTCGGCCACGCGCCCTGGTTCGCCGGCTCCTCCTGCACCCAGAAGAACTGCTCGGCGTTCGGATACTCATCGAGCGTGTTGTTCAGCCGCCGCCTCGGCAGCGGGGCCAACTGCTCGATGCGCACGATCGCGACGTCGTCGCGGTTGTCCTTCGCCTTGCGCGCGACGAGCTCGTAGTAGATCTTGCCGCTGGTCAGCAGGATCCGCTTGACCTTGCTGCGGTCGCCGGTGCCCTCCTCGTAGGTGGGCTCCTCGAGCACCGAGCGGAACTTCTGCTCGGTGAACTCCTTGAGGTCGCTGACCGCAGCCTTGTTGCGCAGCATCGACTTTGGGGTAGCCACGATCAGTGGCCGGTGAATGCCGTCCAGGCCGTGCCTGCGCAGCAGATGGAAGTAGTTCGCCGGCGTCGATGGCATCGCGATCGTCATCGAGCCCTCCGCCCACAACAGCAGGAAGCGCTCGATCCGGGCCGAGGTGTGGTCCGGGCCCTGGCCCTCATGGCCGTGGGGGAGGAGCAGCACCACGTCGGACAGCTGGCCCCACTTGGCCTCGCCCGACGAAATGAACTCGTCGATGATCGACTGCGCCCCATTGACGAAGTCGCCGAACTGGGCCTCCCACAACACAAGTGCGTCGGGGTTGCCCACCGAGTAGCCGTACTCGAAGCCCACCGCGGCGAACTCGGACAACGCCGAGTCGTACACCATGAACTTGCCGCCCGTTGGCGTG
>JAVRPX010000607.1:0-4513 GCA_032161985.1 Mycobacterium sp. | reverse complement strand
TGCACTACCGGCCGCGTCCGGTGGTCGGCATCATCGCGCCGTGGAACTATCCCGTCGCCAACCTGCTGATGGACGGCATCGCCGCGTTGGCCGCCGGCTGCGCGGTGCTGCTCAAGCCGTCGGAGCGTACGCCGCTGACCGCCGAACTGCTGCTGCGCGGGTGGCTGGACTCCGGCGCACCCGAAGTGATGGCGATAGTCCAGGGCGCCCGCGAGGCCGTCGAGGCGGTGGTGGACAACTCCGATTACATCCAGTTCACCGGTTCGAGCGCGACCGGCGCGAAGGTGATGGAGCGTGCCGCGCGCCGGCTCACCCCTGTCAGCCTGGAACTCGGCGGCAAGGACCCGATGATCGTGCTGGACGACGCCGACGTCGACCTGGCCGCCCACGCAGCGGTGTGGGGCGCGATGTTCAACGCAGGCCAGACGTGCGTGTCGGTGGAGCGGGTGTACGCGCTGGAGTCCGTCTACGACCAGTTCGTCGACGCTGTCGTGCGTGACGTCGAAAAGCTCAAGATGGGCGCGGGCGACGGTTACGACTTCGGCTCCCAGATCGACGACAGCCAGGTGGACGTCACCGAGCGCCATGTCCGCGACGCGGTGGCCGCAGGAGCGAAGGCGCTCACCGGCGGCAAGCGCCCGCACGGCCCCGGCAGCTTCTACCCACCGACGGTGCTCGTCGACGTGGACCACTCGATGACCTGTATGACCGTGGAGACATTCGGCCCGACGCTGCCGATCATGAAGGTCTCGTCGGTCGAAGAGGCGGTCCGGCTGGCGAACGACAGCCCATACGGCCTGAGCGCCTCGGTGTTCTCAACAGATATAGAGCGTGCCAAAACGGTTGCGGTGCAACTGGATTGCGGCACCGTCAACATCAACGACGTGATCTCGAACCTGATGTGCACGACGGCGCCGATGGGCGGCTGGAAGACCTCAGGAATCGGGGCGCGATTTGGCGGGGCCGACGGTCTGCGCAAATTCTGCCGCCAGGAGGCGGTGGTGGCGCCCCGCACCAATGTTGGCGCTGGCGGCAACTACTACAACAATTCGCCAAAGGCGCTCAAGCGGATGAACAAGTTGTTGACCAAGCTGGCGCTGATCGGCCCGCGACGCGCGGCGAAGTAGTCCACCGCTCGTTCACCTGCGCGTCACCGTTGTTTGCGCGCGTCCCGATACCTTGCTGTCCGTGACCACGCTTGAGGGGACGGAGTACTACACCGTCCGCGATGACGATGACGACGACCCCGTGGGTTGTGACGCGGCAGGCAAGGGCGGCACGATCAAGCGGTTCATGGAGCACCTCAACCCACGTGGCGCCCGTGTAGTCGCGCTGGAGAAGCCGACCGAGCGCGAACTCACCGACACCGACACGGCGCCGTGGACGGTGGTCAAGAGCAACGACAAGAAGCGTGCCCGCGTCAACGCGATGCGCCACGTGTTGACTAAGTTCGACTACGACAACAAGGACCATGAGGTAGTCGGCCGACCAGATCCCCTCATTGTGGGACGCGCCCTGACCGACTGAGGCCGGCGTCCTGTCCGAAAGGAGGACGCGTGCGGTTTGTGGCGACCGTATTCCTGTGGCTCGTCACGACGGTCGCACTGGCGGCGGCGGTGCCCGCCATGTGGGCGCAGAAGAATGTCGTCGACGCGAACGGCTACGCGGCGTTCGCGCAATCGGCGGCCAAAGACCCCAAACTGCAGCAGGCGATGGCCTCCGAACTGACCACGCAGGTCGTGTCGCTGGCGTCGAACGCGGGCTATGACCTGAATCCTGATCTGGTGCGTGGAGTAACCACGTCCTACACCCAGAACGCTGGATTCCCTGGGCAATTCGCGCAGGCAAACCGGATCGTGCACACCTGGATGTTCACCGACGAGATCCGCCGCCAGGAGGGCAGCGACGATCGCTGGCTTATCGACGTCGCACCAATGCTGTCCGACCCGTCGTTGCGCGCGACGCTGGGCAATCTGAACCTCGATGTGCCCGACACGCTGACGGTGCCGATTACGGTGTCCGACACAGCGGGCATGCGGCCGGGCCAGTTGCGGCAGCTGACGACGTGGGGTCCGTGGGCGAGCATCGGCGCGACGGTGCTGACCGGTGTGTTCGCGTTACTGACGTTGGCGACTGCGCGAGCGCGCGGCAAAGCGCTTGCAGCTCTGGGTGTTTCGGCACTCCTGGTGGGCGCCGCCGGATGGGCGGGGCTGGAGGTGGCGCGGCGCTACATCAACACCGCGCTGGATCGCACGACGGGCGACATCCGCCAGGTCGCCGACGCGATGGTCAACCACGCCGAGGGCAGCCTGCACCAGTGGCTGAACCTAACGCTGGCCGCGGGGGGTGTGCTGGTGGTATTCGGCGTGCTGGTGTCGATGCTGGGCGGGCTGCGGCGACGCGAGTAGTAGCGTCCTTGCCATGCCATTCGTCACGGACATCGTGGGCCCACAGCGGCCCGTCCGGACATGGCCACCGCTAGTCGCGGGTGCACTGCGGCGCACGAGCACCATCGACACCCATCCAAACGGTGTCGGGAAGTCCGACGTCGATCTGCGGGCGCGCGACGTGGTGTCCCGCGAGGCCGACGACGTCCTTGGCGAGATCCGCATGCGCGCGCATCTCGTCGACCGCGTCATCGAGGACATCTCCTCCGAGCCGGATGACGGGCGGTTGGCGCAGTTGGTGGGTAGCCCGGTCGGCCCGGGATTCCGCTCGACGGTCGGCAAGGCCCTTCCAGAGGAGGTCCAGAAGGCCAGCCTGCTTCACCTGCTGCTCGACGACTGGGTCGGCGCAGCGCTGGTTTCCGGTTACGCGGTGCAGCACGCGGCGATCATGCTGGGCATCGAGCAGACGCTGGGGCCCGGTGTCGCCGACAACATGGCAGGCATATGCGCGGGCTTCGCCTCGGACGCCTCGCTTGTTCCGTATGCCAAGCGCAACAACACAATTCCGTCGGTGCACGGACCGATCGCGCCACCGCTCGACGACGTGGGTATGCACTCCGTCGACCCGCTGCATGCGCACGGCATGCGTCGGTTCCGGCGGCTCGATCTTCTTCCAGTCGACGCGGGGTCGCTGGACTTCGATGCCCATTTCCGTGACTCCCACGTCGACGGCGACGGCGTGGAGACGATCGTGCACGAGTACACGGTCGCCGGATCGGTGGATACCCGGACGCGAACCATATCGTCGGTCACCGCGAATGTGGCTGTGCTGCCTTGGCAGGAATGCCCTGGCGCCATCGGAAGTGCGGCACGGGTGCAGGGGATGACGCTGTCGCAACTGCGCGGACGCGTCCGCGGTGAGTTCGTCGGCACCAGCACGTGCACGCACCTCAACGACACATTGCGCGCGATCGCAGATCTGGATGCTCTGCTCGACCTCCGCTTGGGCCTTAAGGCTCGATGACGTGTGACGGGTCGGGCCTGCGTTCCGGCGGGGCCTGGCTGTAGTCGCCCCACGGCCCGTCGCGCCGCTCGATCGCCGCGCGCACACCCTGGTTGGAGGCGGTGTCGATGAACTCGAGCGCGTCGGGGGTGTTGCGCATCAGCCCGTCGAGGATTCCGCCGAGCGTCTGGGTCGACGCAAGGCCCATGTTCTCGTAGGCCTGGTTGACGATGAGCTTCTGCGCCTGCAGTTGGGAGAGTGGGATGTTCGTGAGCTTGTCGGCGACTTCTTTGACGCGTGCCTCGAGTTGCTCGAATGGGACAGACTCGTTGATGAGTTCTACTGCGGCGGCTTCCTTTCCGGTCAGCGGCTCACCGGTCAACGAGTGCCATTTCACCTTGGCCAGCGACAGCCGGTAGAGCCACATCCCGGTGAGATAGGCGCCCCACATGCGCGCATAGGGCGTGCCGATGACAGCGTCGTCGCTGGCGATGACAATGTCGGCGCATAGCGCGTAGTCGCTGGCGCCGCCGACGCACCAGCCGTGGACCTGGGCGATGACGGGTTTGGATGCGCGCCAGATCGCCATGAACTTCTGCGTCGGCCCGGTCTCGCGGGCGCTGACCATTGCGAAGTCCTTGCCAGGATCCCATCGCCCGTCGGTGTTCATCGCGTCGCCCCACTGGTGGAAGCCGCCGCCGAAGTCGTAGCCGCCTGAGAACGCGCGACCTGCCCCGCGCAGCACGATGACCTTGGTGGCGGGGTCGCGTTCGGCCAGTCCGATGGCGTTCTCGATCTCGTCCGGCATCGGCGGGACGATGGTGTTGAGGTGGTCCGGGCGGTTCAGCGTGATGGTCGCGACAGGACCGTCCGTCTTGTACAGGAGGGTCTCGAACTGTGGTGGCGTCGTCGGCATAGCAGCAGTCGAGTTTGTTCCGTTTCGGAAGTCAAGGCGCCACCCGTCTCGTCGTCCTTACCGTAAGCTCATCGGCATGTTGCGCGTCATTCAGTGGGCCACCGGATCCGTCGGCCGCCACGCCGTCGCCGCGGTCCAAGAACATCCCGACCTCGAGCTCGTCGGCGCACTCGTTTACAGCGACGCCAAGGCGGGTCGCGATGTCGG
>JAVRPX010000606.1:0-5659 GCA_032161985.1 Mycobacterium sp. | reverse complement strand
TGGAGAGCACCTCGGTGTATTGCGGCTCATTGAGAAACTCGTCGGTGGTGCGCACCTTCGCGAGCACGAGACCTTCCTCTGCGGCGGCGGCTTCCAAATCGTCTGCACGCCACTGCAATATGGCATTATCGATGGCTGCGAGGCTGTCGGTGCACCTTAGAAATTTGAGCGTATCCGTCTTCGATCGAGGATAGAAGTCCAGGGCGACGACGTAGCGGCCATCTCGTGTCTTGTGGAAGATTGGAAGCTCGAGGAACGGGTTGCCTGCAAATCCGCCCATCGCGGGAGCACGCCCGTTTACTGTTTCCCATTTCCCCTCAAAGAAACCGCAGAACCGGCGAAGTGCCTTGCGAACGTCGACGTGGATGTCTTGCCCTTCCCCGGTTCTCGCGCGCCACAGGGCTGCGGCGGCGACAGACTTCGCGGCCAGGCCGATCGCGGCCATGGCACCAAACCGATGCGTGCTGGCGATGATCGGATCCTGCCCGTAGAACGAAAGGTGTCCTCCGCTGTCCGTGGCAGTGAGTCCGACGTCGCTCAGTACCTCGTTCGTGTTCGCCAGGAGATCGAACTCCGATGAACTTGCCGGGCGCTTGAGGGTGGATTCGAGTACATCTGTCAGACGAGTTGCATCCGTGGTGAATACGGTGCTCACGCCGTCTCCCGCTTCGCCAAGGACGCGCCCGCGCCATTCGCGCGCAGCCGAAGGAGTCCGATGATGACCTCGTTCTCGTCCCGAGCGAGCTCGTCGACCGAGCGTCCGGCGGCCTCGCGCATCACACCGTCAACGATGGTTTGCTTGAGTTCGGGAGTTACTTGGGGATTTCCGAGGGTCTGCATCATCGCCGCGAGCGGGTCCATGAGCTGCGCCATGAAGTGGTTGATGCCGCCTGCTCCCCCGCCTACATGCCATTGCAGGCTTTGACCCATTACGCCCCAGCGCAGTCCGGGTCCGTAGCTGACAGCCGTGTCGGCTTCCTCGACGCTCAGTACGTCTTGTTCGATCAGATGGAGCATTTCTCGATAGAGTGCCGCCTGTAGCCGGTTGGCCACGTGTCCGGGCAGTTCCTTGCGTAGATGAATGGGCTTCTTGCCGATCGATGCGTAGAAGCGCATCGCTCGCTGGATGACTTCGGGCGTTGTCTTGGTGCCGCCAACCACTTCCACAAGTGGGACGATGTGGGGCGGATTGAACGGGTGGCCCACAATGACCCTTTCGGGGTGTTTGCAAGCCGACTGAATGACGCTTGGTGTGATGCCCGACGAACTGGAGGCGAGGATCGAATCCACGGGCGTCGCTTCATCGATGGCCGCGAACAACTTCATTTTGAAGTCAGGTCGCTCAGGGCCGTTCTCCTGGACGAGGTCGGCCTTCGCGAACGCCTCATCCGAGTCTGTGGTGAAGCTCAAGCGGTCGCGCGATGCGCCAGGCGACAGGCCGATTTCTTCGAGCTGTCCCCACGCCTCGTCGACATAGTTGCGCAAATTGGCCTCGGCGTGTGGAGCCGGGTCGGTCGCAACGACGTCCAGCCCGCGCGCCAAGTACTGAGCAGCCCAACTGGCGCCGATGACTCCCGTACCGACCACTGCAACACGACGGATTGGTTTTTCGAATGACACGATGATGACTCCCTTTCAAGATATTTCGGCGTATGCGATGCCGGTGAGGTTTCCTTGCGCGACGAGCAGGGCTTTCTCGTCCGACCCATCGAGCTTGGCCACAAGGACGTTGCCCCCGAAGTCGGTGATGAACATTCGGTCGCCCTTGAGATCCAGGGCGATGCCGATTCCTTCCATCAAGTGCGTGACGACGATCTCAGGACCTGGCCGGCCGTTCGCACCCGAATCCATCGGGGCGCGGTTGACCGTGTTGCCGCGCGGCGCGTCGCCCCGATCGGTCCAATACATCACCCGGTTGTTCGGGTCGAGGTCCAAATCGATCGGCTCAGGAAGTCCGTCGTAAAGCACTTCGATATCTACTCGATTGGACGCCGAACCTCCGGTGGGAACGTCGATGCCGGCGCGGCACAGGCGGCCGGTGCCTGCGTTATCAGGGCCCTTTTGCGTCCAGTACACCTTGCCGCCGTCGGGGTCGATCGCCACCCCCACACACCACTTCGATGCGTCCGGACCCGGTCGCGAGTCGCCCTGACTCGTGTCCACGAGGGTCTCGATGTTGGAGCCGTCGAGATTGGCGCGCATTACTCGCATGCCTTCGCGGTCGCACCAATACAGCTTTCGGCTCTTCTCTTCGAGCTGGATCTGCTTGGGAGTGAAAGTTCCACCCTGGGGGACGATCGTCAATCGATTCCGCCCGTCGAGGTCGGCCCGCTCAATGGAGCCGTCGTTCGCCTTGGGAACCCCCATATTGGTCCAGTAGATGTGTCCCGCCGCGACATCGACCGCGATGCCGTCGGGGAATCTGCATTCGGTGACGATGACCTTGCGGTCTGAGCCGTCCGAATTGAGCGAGACGATGCGGTCGTCGCTGAGGTCGAGGAGGAACAGGCGACCCATTGTGGCTGTATTGTCGGACGGGCGTTGCGAGGACTGCTTCTGTGGACTGACCATGTGTTTCCTCGATTTCGTCTCTGCGCCAACTAAGTCCATCGTTGTGCGAACCACCGACACCGTCGATGTGACGGGTGACAGCGATCGGCGGGAAGTGCTGTCCGCGGTAACAACGTCGGTCAGGCATAGCCCAATGCAGCGTTCTCGTCGCGGATCCGCACGTTGAGAACCAGGGCATTGGCAATGCTGAACACGATGGCGGTCAGCCATGCCGAGTGCACCAGTGGGAGCGCCGTCACCTCCGCGGTGACCGCGGCGTAGTTGGGGTGGTTCATCCATCGGTACGGTCCGCGCCGAACCAGCGGTGCGCCCGGGACGACGATGATCCGTGTATTCCAGTATTTGCCGAGGACTGCGATACACCACCAGCGAACAACTGTGCTGAGTAGCACGACTGCCACCATCGGCCATCCCAACCGTGGGATGAACGGCCGGTGCAGGGCCCAGACCTCGACGATGCACGCAACCAAGAGCAGCGCATGCATGACCACTATCGCCCGGTAGTGACCGCGACCGAACTCCTTGCCCCCGTGAGCGATTGCCCATGCAGTATTTCGCCGTGCGACGGCGAGCTCGACCAAGCGTTCGGCGCCGATAACAAGGATGAACAGGTAATACGGCATCGGCCTGTCACCAACTCAGCAGCACCAGCTCGAAGCTGAACCCCGGCCCCATCGAGACCATCACTCCAAAGGTTCCCTCCGGTGGCGAGTCGGCGATCGTGCGGCGTAGGACGTCAAGCACCGATACGGAAGACATGTTGCCGTTCTCCCGCATGGACTCTCTGCTGTTTGCAAGCGCTTCCGGTGGCAGCCCAATCGCATTCTCGATCGAATCGAGCACCTTGGGCCCACCGGGATGGCAGATCCACGTCGAGATGTCCACGATGGACAAGTCGCAATCGGCAAGGAAGAGGTTGACCTCGTCCCCCAGGTAGTCATCGACCATTTTCGGGACGTCCTTGGACAGCACGAGCCCGAGCCCGTTGGAGCTGACGTCCCACCCCATCATGTCGGCGGTTGCCGGAAGAAGCAGGCTACGAGATGCCAGGATGCGAGGACCTCGGTGGGCGTTGGGGACCACTGGAGCGCGGTCGGCCCCGGTGACGACCACTGCGGCAGCGCCGTCGCCGAACAGACTTACCCCGATGAGAGCGGGGATCGAGGTGTCATCGCGCTGCAGTGTCAGCGAGCACAGTTCGACCGACAGCAGCACCGCCACATGGTCCGGGAAGGCGCGCAGATAGTCGTTCACGCGTGCCATCCCTGCGGTACCGGCCAGACACCCGAGGCCGAACAACGGGACACGCTTGACGTCGGGCCGCAGTCCAATTTGCGGTGCCAGCCGCGCGTCGACGGTCGGCACCGCCACACCAGTGCTGGAGACCGTCACGATGACGTCGACCTCGTCGGGCGCGATGCCCGCCGCGTCGAGCGCCGACAGTACGGCCCGCTCCCCGATGTCGACGGCAACCTCGATGTAGGCAGTGTTCGCTTCGGTGAAGCCACTCAGTTTCGGGTACCGCGACAGCGGTAGCGCCAGGCTGCGGTGGTCGACTCCAGCCGTTCGGGCGAAGCGCATGAAACCCTGATCGGCGAATGTGGTGAGCTCGCGTGCCACGTCCTCCTGGTTGTACCGGTTTGGTGGGAACGCCACCGCGGCGCCGTCGACGTGCGGAGCACCGCTGCTGAGACGAGCAACCGGGTCTGCGGATGTGAAGTACGTTGTTTCGGCCATAAATCTGTTGACGAGCAACGTCCCGTGAATGAATCCCGAATTCGCCAATCGTGTTCGCCGCGACGCCGCCGACACGGCCACGTTGTGTCAGACCACAGCGACGATCGCGCACGCGGGCATCAGTTATCGATGGATCGGGCGACCGATGTGTGGGTATCGCCGAATTCTACTGATGACCAACATAATTGACGCAGTCAATCGGCGTCGCTACCAATCGCGATGCAGGCATCGTCAGGGTGCTGTGCACCCTTCGCCATGATGGCAGGTTGATTGGGACCGGATCCAACCGAGGTCTTTTCCCACGACGTTGCCACCTTCGACGCCCGAGCCGCGGAAGATGCCGTCGCTGTACTTCGTGACAACGTCGAACACCGACCGTTGTCAACGACCACAACCGGAGCCGCACCTATCGGTCTTAGGCTTGCCGCAAGAAGGCGCGTTCTACCAGCTGATTTCCAATTTCGAAACGGATCGCTCATGACGGCACAATCTCCCACTGACTCCGTTCAGCGAATAACGTCGATCTTGGCTTGCAACGTCGATGAGCTGGCACAAGAAGTCGCCTCCGCAGTGCGAGCCGAGGTCGACTTCTACAAAACCACCCGTGCGGTGACCGACGACGCTTTGCTGGCCAGTTGCACCGAGAACCTCAGGTTCGCCCTGGAAAGTCTCGAAGACGGTGCGGCTTTCGACAACTCGCCGGCCGTCACCACGGGCTCCACGCGGGCTGCCGCCGGCATCCCACTGCCAGCGGTCATGGATGCCTATCGCGTCGCCTCATACCGTCTCTGGGACGCCATCATTGATATCGCCACACAGAATCGCGGTGTCAGCAGGGAGACGGTGATCGAGGCGACAAGGCGGATTTGGCGCTTTCAGAACCTCTATACGGATGCGATGGCGGGCGCCTATCGACAGCAGGCCATGCATCAGGTCGTGGAGGACGAGGCCGAACGCGCCGCTCTGGCAGAAGCACTCCTCGACGGGCGCAGCATCACCGACTACAGCGTGTGGGAAGTCGCCCAATTACTCCGTTTACCGCTTTCGGGTCCATATGTGGTCATCGCGGCGGAGTGTCCGACTTTGGGCAAGCAGGCGCTTCCTGGAATCAGCGCCAAGCTGCGCAGCGTCGACATCTTCTCCGCATGGCGTCTGCTTCCCGACATTCAGGTAGGCATCGCCCAGGTCTCATCCAGCACCAAACGTGACGCGATGCTGGAACTAATCGAAAGGCAAGTCATCAAACGGGTCGGGATCAGCCCACAGTTCGATGAGTTGACCGACACCGCGCAGGCGCTCCGCTACGCCCGCGTCGCATTGCACGCCCGCAACAGCAAGAACGGAGGTGTGA
>JAVRPX010000605.1:0-4403 GCA_032161985.1 Mycobacterium sp. | reverse complement strand
CCACCACCCCGCCGCACCGGCTCCCCCTACCAGGCTGATGGCATCGACTAGGCCCACGGCGGGCTTCTGCCCGGTGTCGCCACGGTGGGACGGCCTCGTGGCGATGGTGGTCGGCAACGGCGTGCCGATCGCCGCGACGAGTCAATAGGGTGCAGAAACGGCCCAGCGTCATGTTCCTGGGGCAGTCATCGCGCGATCGCTAAACCCGTACGCTATCTAGGCGTGAGCGACCACGACGACTTTGGACGGGAACCCGTCTCGCCACCACCTGACCAACAGCCTGCGAGTGGGGCTGAGGATACGCCGCCGCAGGCGTGGTCGGGGCCGCCCTTGGGACAGCACCGCAGGGAGGGTGAGCAAGACGCTCGTTCTGCGGGCTATGGCTACGGCGAGCAATCCGGGATGTTGGGCGAGCCCGGGCACTCCGAAATGCGGCAGCAAGGGCAACAGGCACCGCCGCGCGAACCATCGACCACCGGTCCCCGCCAGGGAGTTCACGGGTCATCCGGCGTAGGTGGGGGCGACAGTGTGACTGCAACGCCACCGACCGGCTGGAACTTCGACAGCATCGCCAGCAGAGAACTCCTGCCGACCCGCAAGGTGGCGCCCGCACGCGGATGGCGCAGGGTCATCTACGACGCCACATTCGGACTCATCAACCCTGGTCAATCGCCCGACGAACTGCGCCATGCCGAGCTAATCACCAAGATCCGCACCCCGCTGCGCGGCCACTACAAGATCGGCGTGCTGGGCAAGGGCGGCGTGGGCAAGACCACCGTCGCGGCAAGCGTCGGCTCCATCTTCGCCCGACTACGCCAAGAGGATCGCGTCGTCGCAATCGACGCCGACGCCTCCTTCGGCAAGCTGGGCTCCCGCGTCGACCCCGATGCACCGGGCTCGTACTGGGACCTGGCCGCTGACGAACACCTCGACACGTTCGCCGACCTGCGCACCCAAGTCGGCAACAACGCGGACGGTCTGTTCGTGCTGCCCGGTGGGGCAGCGACAGCGCAGCGGCGTGTTCTCGATCCCGCGATCTACCGCGAAGCCACCGCGCGGCTGGACCGCCATTTCACCATCTCGATCATCGACTGCGGCGCAACAGTCGACTCGCCGGTGACCCTGGAGGTGCTGCGCGACGTCGACGCGCTGATCGTGGTGTCCTCGCCGTGGATGGACGGCGCATCAGCCGCCGCGCAAACCATGGAATGGCTGGCCGCCCTCGGAATGCTCGATCTGTTGCACAGAACTGTCGTGGTGCTCAACGACTCCGACGGGCATGCCGACAAACGGACCCGCACCATTTTGGCGCAGCAATTCGCCAGCCAAGGCCAGGTCGTCATCGAGGTGCCCTTCGATCCGCACCTGCGTCCGGGCGGCGTGATCGACGTCAGCCACGAGATGAATCCCAAGACCCGCCGCCGCTTCTACGAGATCGCCGCCGCCATCGCCGAACACTTCTCCGACACCGCCCAAAGACCACGGGAGCAGCGATTCCGCCGAGGCGGCACGGGCTCACGTGGGTCCTCTGTCAGCTAAAGGAACGGCACGCCCCGAGACCGCGAATAGATGGGACTGTCGAGCGCGGGTAGGAGGTTCGCTCTCGCACGGCCAAGGTGGTTCGCTGGCTGGACGCGGGTGGTGCGAGGCTCAAGACCCGGTTCATGTAGCGAATTGCGCTGCCGAACCGATTGCGACACCGGAAATCGCTAGCCCCCCAACGCCCACAGGTGTTGAGGGGTCAACGAAACCTGTTGATACATAAACACTTTCGAGCTATCGGGGTGGTTGACGAGTCACCGCTGAGGGCACAACGTCGGCGCCCATGACAACCAGCACACCCGCCAGCACCGACCCAGCCATCCCCACGCCGCCCGGCGCCGCCTACCTCGGCGGATGGGAACTCAGCGACGACGAGCCCATCGCGCAGCGTTGGTTTCACTGCGGCGAGCACACCACGCCCGGCGGGCTGCGCGTCAAGGTTCACGGCCTGCAATTCGTCGACGGCAGCCTCGACGGGTTGGGCATAGCGATCAGCGACGACCAAGGAGACGTATCGCTGAGCGGCGCCGACGCCGACGCCCTGGTCGCCGACCTCCGCAGCGCCGCCGACGAACTCGACCAGCTCGGCCGCTAGCTGTCTGGAATAGGAGCTGGGACGCAGCCGCCCGCCCAGACCATTTGACGCGCCTACGACTCGTCGGCGCCTGCCAGTCGAACGCGCTCGCCTATTACGCCTCGCTCAACGCGGCTTTGAGCAAAGCCTTCGCGTGTTCCATTCGCTGCCTGGCAGTCGAAGCGGCGGCGCGTTCCTCGTTGAACGGCGCCTCCGGGAACGGCTCGATTACTAAGCGGGTCTGTTCCCATACCGCCTCGACAGCTTCGGATGCTTCCGACAGGCCCAGGAGCTCCAGCTTTTGGCGTATTGGCAGAGTCTCCAGATCGAAGAACGCCCGTCTTGCCGATTGCTCCCGTTCCTCGTTGTAAGGGGCTGTTCTGCCTCCCGCTCCAGTATTCGTAGTTCAGCGCCTCTTGCGCGAGCCGGTCGACCAGCGTGAGGGCGTCGTCGACAACGTCGATTCGTTCGGCGCGCCGCCGCTCTGACCGATCGGCCGCGATCTGCGCCGCGACAATGTCCGCATTCGCTTTGATTTGACGGCTCACGGATTGGTAAGCGATGAGAGCTGCGGCGAGAGCAATGCCAGCGGTAACCACGCTAACTATCAAGCCCGCATCAACGTGTACCCCTAACAGCGTGAGCAACAGCGGCAACCCAAATAAGACAGCTACCAATGCCGCGACGCACCAGACGACGAGGGCAACAGTCGCGAGGAAACGATCGGACATGCACGTGACATTAACCTGACTCGCGCCATCTCAGTCGTGGCGCTGGTCGCAGCGTCACCGGCTATCGGGGGCGACGGCCGCAGCGGGCAATCGGCCCCGAGGCAGTCGTGATCGTCGAACTCGCCGCACCACGGCTCGTCGCGCGGCGCGTTGCCAACCGGCGAATGCCCGTACCGGCCATACCAGCCGACGCACGCGCACCGGTTCGTCGGTGCCTTTGATTCCCACAAACTTCGGCTCACCGCGCTCGGCTGCGTGGTCCACCAGTCGCGCGGTGGACTCACTGAGCATCACCCCACCCGGCGGAGCGACCGACTCCATCCGCTGAGCCATCCCCACCTGCTCACCGATGGTGGTGTAGCCCAACGATCTTGAGCCGACCTCGCCAGCGATCACCTGGCCCGAGTTCAAGCCCACCCGCAACTGCAGCTCCACACCGTCCCGCTCTCGGACGTCGGAGGCAAGCCGCTTCGCCTCCTCTTGCATGCCCAACGCCGCCAGGCAGGCGCGGAAAGCGTGATCCTCCAACGTGGTTGGCGCGCCGAACACCGCCATGATGCCGTCGCCCGTGAACTGGCTCAGCGTTCCGCCGTAGCGCTTCACCACCGCCGTGCAACGGTCCAGCAGTTCGGACATGATCTCGCGCAGCCGCTCCGCACCGGCCGCCGCCGCGATGTCCATGGAATGAACAACATCGGCGAACAGAACCGTCACCTGCTTGTACTCCGCCGATCGGGTGGCCGAGGTGACGGGCGTGCCGCACTCACTGCAAAACTTGGCTGTCGGGCTTGACTGTGCACCGCAGGAACCACAAGAGAACGCCGTCGCGGTCAGTCCGCCGCTACCATCCCCGCTGGGGTCCACGTCAGTATCGTTTCACCGCTGGTCAACGATGTCCGTCATATCGCCGTGCCATCTCCGACACGAAGTATTGAGACCCTACGTATGTCGTCGTTTTCGCGACGGGCGGGCATAAGTAGAACGCCAGGCCGCCGCGCCAGGTTGGGATACGGTTCGCCGATGAGATCCGCCTTCATCACAGGTGCCGCGACCGGAATCGGCGAGGCACTCGTCGTGCGACTCCAACGCGAAGGTTGGCAGGTGTTCGCGGCGTATCGGAACAGCTCGCCCGACCGCACTCGTTGGTTCGGCTTGCCGAACGTCATTGCCGTGCGATGCGACGTGACCGACCCCGACCAGGTGGTCGCCGCAGCGAGCACGGTCGCAGGGCACACTGGCGGCACGCTCGACCTTTTGATCAACAATGCGGGGTACTCGCCGCGCGAGGGGGTGATCGAAGCGGCATCGATGACCGAGTACGCGTGCGTTCGAGGTCAACTTCTGGGGACCGGTACAGGTGGTGCAGGCAATGACGCCGCTACTGCGCCCGTCCAAGGGGCGGATCATCAACACAACGTCGGGATCGGTGTACATGACCATTCCCATGGCCTCCGCGTACCCGACGTCGAAGGCGGCGCTCAAGACCTTCACCCAACACCTCCGCATGGAGTTGGCGCCGTTCGGCATCGAGGTCACCAACCTCGAACCCGGTGGCG
>JAVRPX010000604.1:0-5609 GCA_032161985.1 Mycobacterium sp. | reverse complement strand
CGCCCGACCGGGTATAGCAAGCAGTAACGCGCAGCGCCGCGTCACGCAGCTGTCGGCACCGTCACATCGTTCGGTCGTACAGTGTTCGCCTTGCCACGCCACGCGCGGATGTGTTGATTCACCGACTTTGCGGTGGAGAGCAACGGACTACGTCCGTACACGGCGCCGTCATGCAGTATTAGCGTTGCCCGCACGGCCCCGGGTGCAACCGGCAACGTCGCGTGATACGAGCGGTAGCCCCAAAAGAGATAGATGTTGCCCGGCTGCAGCGGAACGATGACGGCGTCGGGGTCACCGCCGTGTCTACGGACGAACCACTTGCGGTATAGCCCGCTCTGGCAGATGAACTTCTCGACGATGTTGGTGATGACCAGCCGACGATATGGTCGCCGATTGGGCCACAGAATCAGTTCACCCGAAGTTCCCGGGGCGCCTCGCGGAATGATGATCGGCACGACCATGGTGACCACGGGACCGTCGTAGTGCAACCACTGGGGCTCGGCCATTGGGCTACCCACCACGATCCGAAGCTCGTTTTCGGTGCTGAGGTTCTCCGCGTCGACCGTGGGGTACCCCGCGGCGGCAACGGACTCAAGCAGTGACTGGATCCGGTGGTCGGCCACGAATTGATGCGCAACTGAATCCCGGTCGGCCGCGGGGTCGATGATGAAGAGCTCGTTATCACCGGTCAGCGGCAGGTAGCCGGCGACGCTCATGCTGGCCGAGCCGAGCCATTCGTGGCTGACCACATTCGGAATGCACGCGCAACCACTGGCGTCGATCGTCGCGGCGATGTCGGCCGCCGCTACGTCGAAATCGCGTACCAAACTGTGCACGATGACAAAGATATAGCAAAGTCATGACTGACGCTAGCAGTTGTGTCTTAAAGGGATAACCGAGGATTGCAAAGAAACTAGCAACGGTGAAGCCGAACGGGCCGAACCTCCGGTGGCATGCTGAAGGGATGATCGTGGCTTTCAGCGTGAGTCCCTCGGGAGGTGGCGAGACCGGGGGTGTTGGCGCGGCGGTAGCGGAGGCGATCCGGGTGGTCCGCGCTTCGGGCCTGCCGAACGAGACCAACGCGATGTTCACCAATATCGAGGGTGAATGGGATGAGGTGATGGCGGTGGTGAAGCAGGCTGTAGGCGCCGTCGCCGCCGTCGCACCGCGGGTGAGCCTCGTGCTCAAGGCCGACATCCGCCCCGGCTACACCGGTCAGCTCACCGCCAAGGTGGCACGCGTCGACGAGGCGTTGGGCGACTAGGACCGCACTAACCGGGCGATCGCCGCCGACGCCTCGGCCAGTTTGGCGTCGGCCTCATCACCGCCTTCGGCGACGGCCTGCGTGACGCAATGGCCGAGGTGCTCGTCGAGCAGGCCGAGCGCCACCGATTGCAGCGCGCTGTTGACCGCGCTGATCTGGGTGAGGACGTCGATGCAATACTTGTCGTCGTCGATCATCTTCGCGATGCCTCGCACCTGGCCCTCGATTCGGCGCAGCCGCTTAGCGTAGTTCTCTTTCTGCAGCGAATAACCGTGTGCGGCAGTCATTTCAGCCTCCCAGCATCTGTCTCATCTGGCCTATCTCGGCTTCCTGCGTGGTGACGATGTTCGTGGCCAGTGTCTTGGCGTCGACATTGTCGCCATTGCCGATCTCGGCCTTGGCCATTTCGATCGCTCCCTGGTGGTGGCTGATCATCGACTCCAGCCACAGTTTGTCGAACTCCGCGCCGTTCAGCGACGTCAACCTTTTCATCGTCGGCTCGTCGACCATGCCTGCCATGGTCTTGCCGTGGCCTTCGTGCCCGGAGTTGGTGTCGGGGTTCTCGTTCCACTGCACCAGTAACACCTTCATGACATTGATTTCCGGTTGCTGCGCGGCCGAGATCTGCTTGGCCAGGGTGACGATTTCGGCGTTGGTGGATCGGTCGGGAACCATCGCCGACAGCTCGACGGCCTGCTGGTGGTGCGGAATCATGTTGGTGGCGAATGCGACATCGTCGGCGTTGTAGCCGGCCGGCTGCCCAGTGATGACCGGCTCGTCCGTGTGCTCTTGAGCGGTCTGGCCGTCCGAGGTCGGGCTGCTACACGACGACAGAAACAGCGCGGCGGCGACGGCAGCTAGCACTGCGGCTACTCGACGGGTCATCGGCGTCATCCTTCCACGGTACCCCGTGGGGGTATCGATAAGGGTTTGGCCGGTCGAAACGCCGACGGCATACTGAAGCCCATGCCCTCACTGCCCTCTGACCATGACATAAAACCCCGCAGTCGCGACGTCACCGACGGCCTGGAGAAGGCCGCCGCCCGCGGGATGCTGCGCGCGGTAGGCATGGACGACGACGACTTCGCCAAGCCCCAGATCGGAGTCGGGTCGTCGTGGAACGAGATCACCCCGTGCAACCTGTCGCTGGACCGGCTGGCCAAGGCCGTCAAGGACGGCGTGTTCGCCGCAGGCGGCTACCCGATGGAGTTCGGCACCATCTCGGTGTCGGACGGCATTTCCATGGGCCACGAGGGCATGCACTTTTCGCTGGTGTCGCGCGAGGTGATCGCCGACAGTGTCGAGGTCGTCATGCAGGCCGAGCGCCTCGACGGCTCGGTGCTGCTGGCAGGGTGCGACAAATCGCTGCCCGGCATGTTGATGGCCGCGGCGCGACTCGACCTGGCCAACGTCTTCCTCTACGCGGGCTCGATCTTGCCCGGCATAGCCAAGATGTCGGACGGCACCGAGCGTGAGGTCACGATCATCGACGCGTTCGAGGCCGTCGGTGCCTGCGCGCGGGGGCTGATGCCACGCGAGGATGTCGACGAGATCGAGCGCGCGATCTGCCCGGGTGAAGGGGCGTGCGGCGGCATGTACACCGCCAACACGATGGCCAGCGCGGCCGAGGCGCTGGGCATATCGTTGCCGGGCAGCGCGGCGCCGCCTGCCACCGACCGCCGTCGCGACGGGTTCGCAAGGCGTAGTGGCCAGGCCGTCGTCGAGCTGCTGCGCCGTGGCATCACCACGCGGGACATCATGACCAAGGAGGCGTTCGAGAACGCGATCGCGGTGGTGATGGCGGTCGGCGGCTCGACCAACGCGGTGCTGCACCTGCTAGCAATCGCCCACGAAGCCAACGTCAAGCTGACCCTGGAGGACTTCACGCGCGTCGGCGCGAAGGTGCCGCATTTGGCCAACGTCAAACCGTTCGGGCAGCACGTGATGATCGACGTCGACCGCATCGGCGGCGTGCCCGTTGTCATGAAGGCACTGCTGGACGCGGGCCTGATGCACGGCGACTGCCTGACCGTCACCGGCCAGACCATGGCCGAGAATCTCGCGCACATCGCGCCGCCCGATCCCGACGGCAAGGTGCTTCGCGCACTGGACAATCCCATCCATCCGACCGGCGGCATCACGATCCTGCATGGCTCGCTGGCCCCCGAGGGCGCGGTGGTCAAGTCGGCGGGCTTCGATTCGGATGTATTCGAAGGCACCGCAAGGGTTTTCGAGCGTGAGCGGGCCGCCCTGGATGCCCTGGAGGACGGCACCATCACCGCGGGCGACGTCGTCGTCATCCGTTACGAGGGCCCCAAGGGCGGGCCAGGCATGCGGGAGATGCTGGCGATAACCGGCGCCATCAAGGGGGCAGGGCTTGGCAAGGACGTGTTGTTGATGACCGACGGCCGCTTCTCGGGCGGCACCACAGGGCTGTGCGTCGGCCACGTCGCACCCGAGGCGGTCGATGCGGGGCCGATCGCATTCCTGAACGACGGCGACAAGATCCGCCTCGACGTCGGCAAGGGCACGCTCGACGTGCTGGTCGATCCGGCCGAATTCGACGCGCGCAAGGTGGGTTTCGAGCCATTGCCGCCGACCTATACCACCGGCGTACTGGCCAAGTACGTCAAGCTGGTCGGCTCGGCGGCGACCGGCGCAGTCTGCGGCTAAGCGGGCGGCGGGGGATCTGTCGGTGTCAGCGATATCGGCAGCCAATGGGTGCCTGGTCCCTCGCCCGGGCATCCGGCTCCAGCGACGATGAGGGTCCGCTCTCCGAAGAAGCTGCCGTCAGGGTTCGGGATCCAGTAGTCCGAGCGCTGGGCCTTCACGGCGCTGCCGGGGTTGTTGCGATCGCAGAAGTAGGGATACTCACCGCTGGTTTCCCAACGGTCGTTGTTCCATCTGTACTCGTACACCAGGGCAGCGCCTGGATTGCGGGCATGGTCGTCCTTGTTGTCAAAGGTCGCGACACAACCGTTCACGTCGCATCGGGTGGTGAACTCGACAGGGAACGTTTTCGGATCCATCGGTGTCGGCATGCCGTTGAACGTCTGCTTCGAGAAGTCGATGAACGCGTTGTAGTACCCGTACAGCGGCGGTGGTTCAGCTCGGTCCGCGTGAGCGACGGGCGAGACGATCAGCGCGGCACATGCGGCAAAAACGCTTACCGGCAGAGTCTTTGACATATCCCTGGAATAACACACCCACGCGGTCAGTCGTTGCCGAATCAGGAGAAGAGCGCTACCCGGCCGGCTATTTGATGATCGCGACGGCGAAGCCGTCCCAGCCCTTGGTTCCGACCGTCTGGATCGCCGCCGCCTCCAGCCGCGGGTTTTCGCCCATCATCTCCAGCATGTCGTGCACCGCGCGGGCCTGCAGGTCGTCGGGGGCCGGGTCGAGAACGCGCCCGAAGCGAGCGATGTTGTCCACCACGATGATTGAGCCCGGTTCGCCGAGTTTGATCGCCCACTCGACGTACGCGACGTTGTTCTCCTTGTCCGCGTCGATGAAGATCAGGTCGAACGTTTCCTCACGGTCGACGAGTGTGGGCAGCGTGTCCAGCGCGGCGCCGACGATCACCTCCACACGGTCGTCGACCCCGGCGCGCGCCAGGCTCTCCCGCGCCACCTCGGCATGTTTGGGTTCGTACTCGAGCGTGACCACGCGGCCGCCAGGACCGGCGCCGCGGGCCAGTTGAATCGTGCTGTATCCCGCGAGTGTGCCGATCTCCAGTACCCGGGTGGCGCGCATCGCCGTCGCCAGTATGAACAACAGCTTTCCGTGTTGGGCGGACACCTCGATCGGAGGCATCCCGGCGGCAACACCCGCCTCTCGCGCCGCCGTCAGCGCGTCGTCCTCGGTGCGCAACGCGCGGTTGAACATCTCGTCGAGCGCCTTCGGATCCGGCTCAGTCACGCGACAAACGCTACCGCACACCCTCTTTGGCGTACACGACCCGCAATACGTGGGCGACCTCCGGCCCCATCACCGCTTCTGCCAGCTCGCAGAACGTCGCGACGAACTCCGGCCCGTGTGGCGGTTCGGCATCGCACAGGTGGTGGGCGATCTCGTGCAACACCACGAGCTCGCGCAACGCCCACGTCGAGCGACGGTCGGGCACCGCGATGGCCGCACCATCGTCATAGGAGCGCTCATAGTGGGCTGCGGTGACCCCGCGTCGGGCCCGCACCGTCAACGCGCCAACCGAAGGCCAGTGTGCGCGGACGGCGGGGTGGGCCAGCACCTCATCGACGTAGCGCTGCACCGAGGGCGCCGACGCGAACCGCCCTTCCGGCGGCAGCGTCAGCTGCGTGCCGAAGAAGTCGACGACGCGGTTGCCGTG
>JAVRPX010000603.1:0-12877 GCA_032161985.1 Mycobacterium sp. | reverse complement strand
CGGAGGTAGAGCAATACAGTCGGGTCAGTATCGGCCCCACCGGCGACGCCTCGATCGTCGGCGCGGCGGCGGGTGATGTCGGCCACCTGGTCGCGGAGCTGCTCGACAATGCACTGCGGTACTCGGCCCCCAACTCGTCGGTATCGGTGACCGTCTCGCGTGCGGTCGACGCCGGAATCCTGGTCGAGGTGGTCGATGGGGGACTCGGCATGTCCGCCGAGGACTTGCAAGCGGCGAACGAACGTCTCGCGCTCGGCGGCGAGGTGACCTCCGAAACCGCAAAGCGGATGGGTCTTTTCGTCGTCGGCCGACTTGCTAGACGCCACGAGGCAACGGTCCGGCTCCGCACCACCGACGCGTTGAACAGTCAGCCCGGTGTGACCGCGAGTGTGTACCTACCCGGCGCGCTGATTGCCCCGCTGGCCGGAATCCTCGACGCGCTCGGCGATCCGCTTGGCGCTTCGTTCGACGACGCGCCGCCTTCGCCCACCGAGCACTGGCTTGCACCGGACCGTGAGTTGGAGACCGAACTCGACGAGGGTACCGGCAGCGCGTATGTCGTCGATGAAGCGGCCTTGTCGGTGACCACGCGCAACGGCGGCACGCTCCCAAAGCGGTCGCCCGGTGCAAGCGGCGTCAACGGCGCTGCCAGTCCTCCCGCCAGACGGACAGCCGCGGTACCGCATTCGGCATCGAATCCATTCTCCTACTTCACCAATCGGTCAACACCCGAGGCGGCGCCCGCGCAGCCAGAGGCGGAAAATTCGGAGAGTGCGCCGATCTTCGAGCGGATGGTCTCCGAATGGCTGATGGATCCGACCGCGCTCGAATCACGCGACGGGGCTTGGGCCACCGCTGCCGACGCCGGCTGGGCCGCTGCTGCGGAGGCGGTCGAGCAGAAACCGCAGCGGCACACCGAATCCGGACTGCCGATCCGCGAACGCGGCGCGCGGCTGGTCCCTGGCCACGCAGGCACTGAATCCCACGCCGGCGCCGACGAGCGGCGCGATCCCGCGGCAGTTGGAGACATGCTGAGCCGAGCACTGGCCGGGGTACGCAGTGGACGGGCCGAAAACGGTGTAGCCCACCGCCGAATCGAAGGAGACGAATGAACAACGGCATCCAACGGCACCGTCGGTCCGATAGCGCCGCTCCCGCGACCACCCGGACCCTCGACTGGTTCGTGTCGAACTTCGTCCGTGACGTACCGGGCGTGTCACACGCGATTCTGGTGTCGGCCGACGGTCTGCTGATGGCGTCGAGCTCGCATCTGCCCGCTGATCGCGCGGACCAACTAGCTGCAGTGACATCGGGTCTGGCGAGCCTGGCGAGCGGCGCCGCTCGGTTGTTCGAGGCCGGCGAGGTCCGCCAGTCGCTCGTCGAGATGGACGATGGCTACCTGCTGTTGATGGGTGTCGGGAACGGATCGTATCTCGCTGCGCTGGCAACGATCTCGTGTGATGTCGGCCAGGTCGGCTATGAGATGGCGGTGCTCGTCGACCGGGTCGGCAAGGCTGTAGAGGCGACTCCGCGTGCGGCGCAGGGAGTTTGATGACCCTGAGCATGGACAGACCAGAGACGAAGCCACGACCCAATCGCGCCCGACCGTACACGCTCACTGGCGGGCGCACCCGCGCCCCGATCGAGCTGCCGATCGAGGTTACGGTCGAGACTCTGAACGGCGAGCTCGATTGGGAGCCAGGCGATGTCCGCACCACGATCGTCCGGCTGTGCCACGACCGGCCGTCGATCGCCGAGATCTCGTCTTACGCCGCATTGCCGATCGGAGTCACCCGGGTGCTAGTCGGGGATCTCGTGGAGAGCGGTCATCTTCGTGTGCACGCCACGCTGACCGACAGTTCGACCGTTTCGGATCGCCGCCGACTTATCGAAAGGACCCTGGATGGGTTACGTGCCCTCTGACCCGACCGGCACGACGTCGTCGACGAAGATCGTGATTGCCGGCGGCTTCGGAGTCGGCAAGACCACGTTCGTCGGCGCGGTGTCGGAGATCGTACCGTTGCGCACCGAGGCCCTCGTCACGAGCGTCTCGGACGGTCACGACGACCTCGAGGTGATCCCTGGTAAGGAGAGCACCACGGTCGCAATGGACTTCGGCCGGATCACCATCGCGGACGACCTCGTGCTGTACCTCTTCGGCACACCGGGACAACGCCGGTTCTGGTTCATGTGGGACGACCTGGTGCGTGGCGCGATCGGTGCCGTGGTGCTGGTCGACACCCGCAGACTCGAGGAAAGCTTCGCGGCGGTCGACTTCTTTGAGGCACGCAGCCTGCCGTTTCTGGTCGCCGTCAACGAGTTCGAGAATGCCCCCACCTACGTCGCCGAGGATCTGCGCGAGGCCCTTGCCGTGCCGCCGAATGTTCCGATCATCAGTGTTGATGCACGGCAACGTGATTCGGCGAAGAACGCGTTGATCGCGATCGCCTCGTATGCGCTCGATCGCCTGCCGACGACGGTGCCCTGATCCATTGTCCGTCTTTCGAATCTCGAGGAGCCGATCATGAACCATCAAATGCACCACTTCGACATGGGCCTCTGGCTGCTATTCCTGGCGTACATCGTCTCGGTGACCGGCTCGGTCGTCGGGTTGGCGTGCACCCGTCAGAGCGCGGCGTCCGATCAACGCGATCGGCTGCGCTGGCTCGCCATGGCGTCGATTGCCATCGGCGGGGTGGCGATCTGGCTGATGCACTTCATCGCGATGCTCGGCTTCGCGATCCCGAACAGCGTGGTCCGGTACAACCTTGGCTGGACGGTCGCGTCGGCGGTGCTGTCGATTTCCGCGGTGTTCGTCGGGCTGATCACCATCGGCCGGACCTTCCATTTGCCCCGGCTCATCGCCGGTGGCGTGATCACGGGCCTTGCCGTCGCCCTGATGCATTACACCGGCATGTGGGCGGTACAGATCCAGGGCACGGTGGCCTACGACAAAGGCCTTGTCGCCCTGTCGATCCTGATCGCCGTGGTCGCGGCGACGGCCGCGCTGTGGTTCACGCTCGTGCTCGAGTCCCCGCTGCTGCGATTCGTCGCAGGGCTCGTCATGGGCGTCGCTGTGGTCGGAATGCACTACACGGGCATGGCCGCTGTAAGAGTTACCGTCGATCACACTGCGCCGGTACCCGGCGGGCCCGAGGTCTTCTCCTTCCTGTTCCCTGTCTTCGTGATCGGCTTACTTGCGCTCGCCGTCCCGATCACCGCCGTGATGCTGGCTTCTGATCGCGTTGCTACCGCAAGTCAATCCGCACCACGCCCGGTCGCTTCGTCAGCCGGGCGACATCGATGAAACCCAGTATCCAAGCGCCAAACGTGGCGGCGGCAACCGCGTCAGCCATCACAACGTGACCTGACCCGTGCCCGGAGTACCGTCCGGCCGTGCTGAGGCCATCGATGCTGTCGACGGACCCACTCCCTCCCGGGTCGCCGAGCCCATCGGCTGGGCGGTGGCGCTGCTATTCGTTGGTGTCACTGTCCGCGATGTAGGCGGCGGCTTGGGTTCGGTTGTGGACGCCAAGCTTGCTGAAGATCGCCGTGATGTGGCTGTTGACGGTTTTGGGGCTGATGCCCAGGTTGGTGGCGATGTCAGTATTGCTGTGGCCGGCGGAGAGCTGTTCGAGTACGTCGCGTTGGCGCCGGGTCAGCCCGTGGGGGTCGGCCCGGGTGTCGGCGAGGCGCGGATGGGGGGTTCGGCCGCGGATCTGCGTGAGGCGGTGACGGGCTCGGCGGGCCGCGGCGCGCGCGCCCAGCCGGCGGAAAATGGCCAAGGCCGTTTCGACGGCGGGAAGGTCGCCGCCGAGCTGGGCCAAGGCGGCGTCGTACGGACAGCCCAGTGCGGTCCATGCGTCGGCCGCGGCGCGCCAGTCGCCCGTGATTTCCAGCTGGTAGGGCGTCACCTGCTCGGCGAAGGGAGTGCTGACTGGTGGGCCGCCGGACAGGTGTAGCCAGCGGAGCAGGTGCCCGACCAGCCACGGATCCGCCCCGGCGGGTGCGGCGGCCAGCGCGGTCTGCGCCTCGGCGCGGGCGGTGGCGTCGTCGCCGCGAAGCCAGGCGGTCTCAGCGCGCGCGGCCCACAGCGGGCCGAGGCGAAACAGGTCGGCCGGTTCGGCGTAGGCGCGGGCCTCATCCAGCAGCGGAGCGACCGGTTGATCGCCGCGGCGGGCCCGGATGAGCGCCGTGGTGAGCAACGCTCCGGCCCGATGCGGCGGGCTGAGCCCGGGCCGGGTCAGCACGGCGTCGGCGGCGGTGGCGGCGTGGGCCCAGTCGCCGCGATGCAGCGCGACCAGCGCGCCGGCGCACGCGGCGGCTGGTTCGAAGGCACCGATGTCATGGCCATCGCAGAACGCGGAGGTTTCGAGAACGTAGCGTTCGGCGCGGTCCAGTTCGTAGTGCAGCGCGGCGGTCCAGCACATGATCGCCCCGGCCAGCCCAGCGTGTTCGGCCAGCGCCTCGGAGGTCATCGCGGCCCGCCATGTCGCCTCCAGCTCGTTCCAGCCGGTATTGGTGCGCAGCACGGTAGCCAGCGCGGCGTAGCCACGGGCCCGGATCACCACGGCCTCCTCGCCGAGTTCGGTGCCCAGGGTGATCGCCCGGGCAGCGTACTGGGCGGCGGCGGGGTCGTAGCTGAAAGCGGCCAGCTGCGCGAGGTTGACCAGCGACCAGGCCAGCTGCGGGCTCGGACCCTGGTCTTCCAGCAGCCGCAGGGACGCTTGCGCCGCGGCGGCAGCCTCGGTGGAGCGGCCCGCGGTCAGCAAGTGTGAGAGCCAGCGCAGATCGTCGCCCTCGCCAAGCTTGTCGCCCAGATCTTGGCGCAACACGATGGCCTCACGCGAGGATCGCGTGGCGGCCTCCACGTGCCCGGACAGGTAGCTTTCGAATGCGTGCCCCTCCAGCCACGCTGCCTTCAGTTGCTTCGGGGTGTGATCGGCGTGCCGCAGGGCCAACCCGTACAGCTCGGCTGCCTCCCGGTGAGCGCCCATCGCCGCGGCCCGCTCAGCGGCGGCCGACCCGTAGTGCGCCGCCGCCTCGTCGTCGCCGGCCTGATCGGCGTGAAACGCCAACGCCGACAACGTGTCCGGGGGGACCGGTGGTTGGGCGAGCGCGGCCAGCGCGCGCGTGTGCCACTCCAGGCGCCGATACGCTGGGATCTGCGCCAGCACGGCCCGCCGCGCCAGTTCATGGCGAAACGCCAGCGCCGCCCCGTCGGCGCTCAGCAACCCGGCGTCAAGGCATTCACCCAACACCGCCGTCGCGCCGGGGCATATCTGGTCCAGCAGCCACGTACTGGCATGTGGCCCGCAAATCGCCGCGGCGTACGCGGTGTCGCGGGCAGGCGCCGACAGCCGTGCCAGTCGGCCCCACACCGCCTCGCAAATGCCGCGCGGTAGCGCGCTGCTTCCTAACGCGTCTGGGCCGACGGCGAGGATCTCGGTGACAAAGAACGGGTTGCCGCCGGTGAGTCGGTGCAACTCGTCGGCGTTGACCCCGCTGCCGGTGGCCAACTCTGCAACCGCGTCGCGGCTGAGTGGGGCCAGCCCGATCCGAGTCAGCGCTTCAACCCCCGCCAGGTCGCCCCGCGCCACCGCCAACGGATGCTGCGCACCGATCTCGTCGTCGCGGTAGGACACCAGCAACAGCACCGGCAGCGATCTCACCCGCCGCGCCAGGAACCGCAGCAGGTCCAGGGTGGCCTCATCGGCCCATTGCGCGTCCTCCACCGCGAAGACCCAGGTGTTGCCGTCAGCGAAGAGTTCCAGCAGCCCGGCGTAGATCGCCTCACTACCACCACGGTCGATGGCCGCGGACAACCCGGCTGCCTGCGGGCTGCGTAGCTCGGACAGCATGTCGATCAGCGGCCCCAGTGGTCGCGGCGTGGCCAGCGGATCACACGAGCCGCTCAGTACCATCGCCCGCTCGTCCAGGCCGGCGATGAAGCGGCGGATCACCGAGGTCTTGCCGACCCCGGCTTCCCCACGCAGCAACACGATTTGCCCGGCGCCGTCTCCAGCTCGCTGCCCCAACAGACCCAATTGGGCCAGCGTTGACTCCCGCTCCAGCAGGATCTCCACGGCTCCCGACAACCCCCTCCGCACCACTGCACCGACACCAATGCGCGGGCCGTAGCTAATCAACAATATAAGGCGCGGCAAACCAAAGATAGGGAAAACGCCTCATGAATCCAGACCCGCTATGGTTGCATACTGCATTTGACAGCCCATCCACCTTCGCTAATCGTTCGAAGGAACACGGAGTTGGATGAGCAGTGAAAACACCGCCACCATGGCTACTGTTGCCGCGGCGGTTGGTGTGATCGCCGCCGGCGGTGCCGGTTGCCATGGGGAAGTCGTCGGCAAACCCGGCTCAACTTGCCTCACGGGCCCGCACCTCGGGTAGCGCGCTCGCGGATTATCCGGCCATCGACGTTCACCCGTCTTGGGTGTTCACGACAGGGAGCGCAATGGCGGACGTGAGTCGCGGGGGTGCCGTAGTCGTGGTGAAACCTCGCTACAGGAGCAGGGGGCTGTGCACCTGCGGTTGGGTGAGCAAACCACGCCTACTACTGTCTTCGGCCAAGGTCGAAGCCCTGATTCACGCCGCGCGGCATGACTGCGAGCCCGCCGTTCCGCTGGTCCAACCTGGCGTCATGATGATCGTGGAACGGCGCCGCGGCATCCTCGACGTGGACGGCCGCGGGGGCAGTGGCCAGCCGCCTCAGGTTGACCAGCGACGAGGTCCGCTGCCGGTTCCGCGCCGGCACGCGTCCAGCAATCGTCGCGGACGCGCGGTGCCACATTTGACCGCAAACCTTTTGCGGTTAATTGACGCAGACTGCAAAGGAACCTCGTTGCAGTTAACCGACATGCATCTCACAGGCAACGTAATTGCTTCTGAACGCGATTGCCAGCCTCACGATTCGGCCGTTTACCGTGAGGGATATTCACCGCCACGCGCCTCTTTCAGAGAGTTAGGGGAAATAACGTGAGCACCACGGAGCTCCCGGAGGTGAGCAAACGCGTCGCTGCGGGACTCGACGATATGACGACGGACCCAAATTTCTTGTCGTCACATCTGCGGTGGGAGCTGCGGCAGGTAATGTCGCGGCTGCGACCGGAGGATCTATCAGTCGTCGAGATCGCCGCTCTGCTCGAGATTCTGGCGCCGTCCCATTTCCGGGTTGTCGGCGGACCAGCCGGCCGGCCAAGACTCTGCCTCCTCGGGGTTCGCGGCGAGGACGCGCCGCCTGACCTCGCTTAACAGCGAATCGATCGACGCCCCGGTCAGGTCACCGGTCAGCGTCGTCAGCTCCACCACGCCCGGCTCGTTGCTGGACAGGTACCCCGCGCCCACCAGAGCCTCTACGGGGGACCGGCCGTACACCCGTGCGAGGGCGATCACGGCTTCGGCACGTGGGGTGTTGGTGCCGCGTTGCCAGCGGGAGATGCTGGATTGATCGATGCCGGTTGCGGCGGCGATGTCTTTCTGCGCCGCATTGCCAGTCACCGTCATGACATACCGCCACCACGTCGCTTCGGCCACCCGGTCAGGGTATTGCATCGCCGCAGCAGCGTGCGTTGCGGGTTTTTCCAGTGATTTCGGCATTGAGTGTGCCCCTGATTCCCGTCCTTAAGTTTCGACTCCGGGAGTCCCGGAGAGGCAGCAGCAAACGTGCGCGCTTGCATGCGAGCATACATAGTTGTAGGATCACATGCATACACGCACGCTGGCACACAGACGGCGACTGCTCACAGCCCTCGTCGCGACAGCGATCAGCGTGGGTGACGGGTCACGTCACAACCTGCGGTGCGGCTCTACGGAGCCTGAATAGGAGCTTGAAATGAGAACATACGTGTACCCGTGCGTAACGGGCATTGCCATGGCCGGGGCGGGCGCCGCGTTGGCGTTTGGCGCCGGCACCGCGCAGGCCGCGCCGGTGCTGACCCCGCCGCTGTCACCAGCGACGAGTCTGGAGTCACCCCCGACGGGCCTGCAGTGCCTCATGATGGCTAGCGGATGCCCCTCCGGTGGCCCAATCGGGTTGAGCACCTTCGCGCTGACCCCGAACACGCCCACCCCGCCCGCGCTGGCGGCCGCGGTGTTCAGCCCCATCGGTCTCAACGATCCGCTCTACAACCTGATTGGCATCGGCAATTTCATCCCGATTGTCAATATCTTTATCAGCAACGGCGCTAACGGCGCACCGGGCACCGGCGCGAACGGCGGCAACGGCGGGTTGTTGATCGGCTACGGCGGTGCCGGCGGGTCCGGCGCGGTGGGCCAGATCGGCGGCAGCGGCGGCCAGGGCGGATTGTTCTTCGGCAACGGTGGTGCCGGCGGTGCCGGCGGGATCGGCGCGGCGGGCGGCGACGGCGGCAACGCCGGAACACTCGCGCTGTTCGGTCACGGCGGTAACGGCGGCGTCGGCGGTAACGGCGCGGCGGGCACGATTGGCACGACGGGCACCGGCACGGCCACCAACGGCACGACCGGCACGACCGGCACGACGGGCGCAACGGGCGCCAACGGTGTGAACCCGGCCGGGAGTGGCACTGCGGGCATCGCCGGCGCGGCGGGCGCGGCAGACACCACCACCGGCGGCAACGGCCTCCCGGGCACCAGCGGCGACCCTGCCGGTGCCGGCGGCGCCGGCGGCGCCGTGGCCGGAACGGCCCCGGTTGCGACCGGGGGTAACGGCGCTAACGGCGGCAACGGCACCCCAGGCGGTAACGGCGGGGCCGGCGGCGCGGGCGGTGCCTCGTCTACCACTGGTAACCCTGGAGTAGCCGTCGGCGGCAACGGCGGCAACGGCGGCAACGGCGGAACCGGCGCTACTAACGGCGGCGCCGGCGGTGCCGGCGGCGCTGGGGTGAGTACCAGTGGAGTAGGCGTTGGCGGTAGCGGCGGCAACGGCGGCAATGGCGGAATCGGTGCTGCTGGCGAGCCCGGCGGACCCGGCGGAACGGGCGGTGCTGGCACCGACGGCACCAACGGCACCGGCGTCGGCGGCCCAGGAACCGTCGGCGGCCCCGCAGGTGCAGGCGGTAACGGCGGCAGCGGCGGCCTCTTCGGCGGTGGCGGCGCGGCCGGTAACGGCGGCACCGGCGGCACCGGAGGCACCGGAGGCACCGGCCAGGCCGGTGGTAACGGGGGCACCGGCGGCACGGGTGGAACCGGTGGCACGGGCGGCACCGGCGATGCCGGTGGTAACGGCGGAGTCGGCGGCGCTGGCGGCGCTGGCACGGGCGCGGCCGGCACCGGTATCGGCGGAGTCGGCGGCCACGGTGGTTCGGGCGCTTCAGGCGGACCGGGCGGCACCGGCGGAACCGGCGCTGCAGGCGGTACCGGCGGCACCGGTGGCAGCGGCGCTGCAGCCGGGACACCCGGTAGCGGCGGGATATTCGGCAGCACCGGCAGCACCGGCACCAGCGGCAGCACGGGCAGCACCGGCGCCACTGGCGCGACCGGCGCGACCGGCAGCACCGGAGCGACCGGCAACACCGGCTCGACCGGGGCCAGCGGCACCAGCGGCGCCAACGGCACCAACGGTGGGAACGGGGCCCACGGCGCCTCGTCATAACCGCCAGGCAGGGGCCGGTGAGAGGCCATTGCTAACGGACACTCGGGGGCGTCGGCTAAGCCGGCGCCCCCGAGTGCCATGCCGGCGCCCCGGCCAGCGGTAGGAAGGTGAGATCCATGGCGGCCCGAAATAATGTTGACGCGCCGGAGATAGCGGTCAATGGACGGTACCTCGGTCGAGAGACGTTGCCGGTGAAGGACGTCGGCCGGTTGTTGTTGCGCTGCGCTGATCGGCCCGGGCTGGTGGCGGCCGTCAGCACTTTCCTGGCCCGGGCCGGGGCCAACATCGTGTCGCTGGATCAGCATTCGACCGAGCAGTCGGGCGGGACGTTCGCGCAGCGCACGATTTTTCATCTGCCGGAACTGACGGCTGCGCGCGACACGTTGGAACGTGATTTCGGTGAGCAGGTGGCCGCGCGGTTCAACATGGATTTCAAACTCACGGAGGCGTCCAAACCCAAACGCGTGGCGATCATGGCGTCTAAGGACGAGCACTGCCTCGTGGATCTGCTGTGGCGCAACCGTCGCGGTGAATTGGATATGTCGGTGGTAGTGGTAATCAGCAACCATCCCGACCTGGCCGATCAGGCCCGCTCATTCGGCGTGCCGTTTCTGCATGTGCCTGCCACCGAAGACATTCGGGCGCACGCAGAACAACGTCAACTCGACGTGTTGCGCGACAATGTCGACCTGGTGGTGCTGGCCCGCTACATGCAGATCATCTCGCCCCAATTCCTCGCCAAGGTGGGTTGCCCGCTAATCAACATTCATCACTCGTTCCTGCCGTCGTTTGTCGGCGCGGCGCCATATCGGCGGGCCAAGGAGCGCGGCGTCAAACTCGTCGGCGCGACCGCCCACTATGTGACCGAAACACTCGATGATGGAGCGATTATCGAGCAGGACATCGTGCGAGTGGACCACCGTCATGGCGTCGGCGATCTGATACGCCTCGGCGCAGACGTCGAGCGCGCCGTGCTGTCGCGAGCGGTCCGGTGGCATTGCGAAGACCGCATCATCCGACACGGCAACCAGACCATCGTCTTCTGAAGCAGTCGATCTGGCAAGGTCCATGACGTCGGCCCAGTCACCGCTTATTCACCGCCATTGATGCGAGGCAACCAAACGCATTGTCCTGCAGTCGAGAACGAGCAACAACCGGAGCTAGAAGAATCTACAGTTTGGTACTTCGTTGGTCGCGAGATTCCGGCGGCTGTCCGCTCGCGGAAGGTTTACTGCGGGTGGTCGGCCAGGTAGTCGTCGACCGGTATCGGCGACGTTGACACGTAACCGACGGGCAGCAGTACGTCGCCGGCGGTCGTGCGGAAGTAGACATCCCATCGGTAGTAGCCGGCGAACGCGGCGGGATCAGCCGCCAAGATGGCGGCATAGTCATTGACAGCACGCACGTATCGGTCCGCGTTGTTGTACCGGAAGATGGCGTGATCGGGGTCATTCGAAAAGCCATTGGCGGCAAGGTAGCGGCCCGCTGCCATGATGCTGTCACGGGGCGAGCGGATGTCACCTCCGCCTCCGTAGGAGTCGAATGTGGACGGCAGGAACTGCATTGGGCCTTGCGCACCGGCCGTGCTGTCGCCCTCGATGCTGCCGAACCGGCTCTCGATCAGATTGATCGCGGCCAGGTAGTTCCAGCCGACGCCAGAGGCCGCCTCCGCTTCGCGGTAGTAGTCCATCAACGCGTCGGCCGGAGCCGGAGGCACAATCCGCCACGCCGGGACCGTGTCCTTCACCTCCGTCATCGCATACAACTGACGTCGAGCGTCGACATTGAGGTCGTACGTCTCCAGAAGCGAGGGGGGGATTCGGGGACGGGTGACCGCATCCCACTGGGTGTGGCGCCCGATCGCTCGGTACGCCGCCTGCTGGCGGCGTGCAGCGGCGGTGAGCGCCGGCTCTGGCGTCGACGGGTCACGCAGCGCCTGCTCGTCGGCTACGAGGTCGTCGGCCACTTGTGTTGGGTCTGTTGAGATCCTGGGCTGCACTACTGCGGCCGTGGTCGCCGCGTCGGGTGAAGTCGTCTCGTCCATCATGTGGGCCCGGACGGTCGCCGGGGCAGCCACCGTCGTCGCGGATGGAGCCGTCGACGGCGCGCTGTGAGTGCAGCCGATGAGCGCGCACATGCTGGTGGCGAGCACCACCAACGCGTGTCGCCGATGGCGATGCGTCATGCAACGTTGGCGTCCCACGATGATTCTGCGGCCGACGCGGAGGGCCCGCCGCAGGCCAGAATCGCGGTATCCGAAGCCCTGCTGCGGCTGGTGACCGTGGTCGGTGACCACGATGGTGGTCCATTCACCCTGACCCGGGTGGGCAGTTCCCCAGTCCGTCATAGCGGTCAGGATCTCGCCAAGATTCTCGTCGACATTGACAATGGCGTCCGCGTATTGCTGCGATGCGCCGCCGTGCATATGACCGTTCTCGTCGACTCCGACGAAGTAGGAGAAAAGGAAGGTCCGGGTTGACGGCGGTGTTTTCGATCGCGTCGACGGTTGCCTCGCCGACCGCGTCATCGGTCTTCGACCAGTCCGTGTCGCCGTCGAGCTGCGGGTGTGCTCGCGATGGCCAAACCCACTCCCAGGGTCACCGCTAACGCTCCGACGCGGCCGATGTACTTGGCGTAACCCATGACGGTTTCCTTCCGTCGTCGCGTAGCCCTCATCGCAACTGCCTGTAAATCTGCTGTGCCGGAAGTTACGCGCTGCGCGCCGCCGGTTCGCCAGAAATGAACGAAGTCGCCCGCCGCCGGTGTCGACTGCCGGCATGAATGCGAAGCGAGGACTATTCGCCGAGCACGACCTGACGGTAGCGGTGGCGGCCGGCCCGGTATTCGGGGCTGTCGCGGTAGAGGATGCTCAGCGGGCCCGGCTTCTCACCCCAGGGCTCCGTGTAGATCCCGAACGTGTCTTCGGGCTGCAGGCCACGGATGCCGATGTTGTTCTTCACAAACCCGTTGAGGTCGGGTTTCCAGATCTTATGAGGTACTACCTCGACATAGGGCCTATCCGCGGCCGGAGCGAAATAGTCAGAGTGCTGAGTGTCTCTCGCGTGTTGCTTCTCGGTCTCGAGCATCTGCTGAAGGTCGCGTCTAGACAACTGCGGATTCGCCTGTTGAAGCTCTGACAGCCGGGCGCACGTCGTCACGGAACCCGCGGTCGCGAATCTAGCATCGCGGGGGGTGCAGCCAGCGGGTTGACGGTCTGGGCTGCCGGATCCGCCGGGTCGCTGCCGGATGGATCCGGGCGACCAAATCTGTTGTCACACAAGGCAA
>JAVRPX010000602.1:0-5292 GCA_032161985.1 Mycobacterium sp. | reverse complement strand
AATCGACTGCCATGAAACGGTTTACGGACAGGCCGGACAGTTTCTGGATCACCTTCACCAAACACTTCGGACCACCGAACGCGTAGGCGGAGTTCAGCTTGGTCTCGGTGTACACCTTGTCGGGCCCGGAAGACCCCGTCTGGTTGTCGTAGAGCGGTCCGTACTCATGCGTTTCGGGGTTCCACGGCTCGCACTGCATCGGGGTAATGGCGAGGTCGCGCGGAAACGACACGGCGACAACGCGTTTGCGGTTGGCCGGGATGTTCACCAGCATCACCGTGTCCGACCGCGTGCCGCCGGCATCCTGGGTGTCGCCGGCGCCCATGCCACTGTTCTCGCCGTATCGGCTGTCCACGCCGACGATCAAGAAGTTCTCGTCACCGAACTGTGCGGTCGGGTCAAGGATGTCGCGTGAATTCGGGTCCAGTGCGGAGACCTTGTTGAGCATGTTGTTTTTCGACGATTGCCATTGCCAGGCCCCACCGGTCAGGGCCAGCGCCACCACGGCGATCAGCGCGGCGGCTGCGCGACCGGCAGCCATCGTCTTGCGGCGTTTGCGCGGTTTGGGCCCCTGCAGTGCTTTTCCGGTCCCGACGCGGGCCGGTGGTACCCGGTCTGCCCGACGCAGACGAGCGAGGTCGGGTAGTTCGGAGGACGGCAACCCAATGGCCGGGATGACTTCGGTGTCCGCGTTGTCTGAGGCAGCGGCGACGGGCTGCCAGAGTGCCGCGATGACCTCGGTGTGCGGGGCCGGGGCCGGTGGCGGCGGGGCCTCGGGTTCGCGGCGGATGCGCCTCAGTTCCTCGGGAACACTCGAATCGCCGTGCACCTTCGCGATCAGGTCGGCGACCGTCACACCGTCGGTGTGGTTACCGGTCTGCCTGGACGTCTCGACGACCTCGGGTTCGGAGGTGCCGTTGCGCTCCCACGGCGCGGCGCCTGGCGAAGGCCGCGGACTTCGGGTAAGCCATTGATTGTCGCCGCCAGCGTCCGGCGGCCCAGGCAGCCTGGGAGGGCCAGGAGTGGCGCTATCGCCGTCACTCATGTTCCTACCGGCCTCCGACTCTTAACCATCGTGCGCGTCGGCGCGCATGGGCGTCCGCAGTGTCTCTTGTCTGCCCCTTGTTCGGGTAGCAGCACTCTGCGGGCTCCGCCATTGGAGCCAGATACGACAAGACTCATATCGTACTGAGACATCCTGAGAGACGGCCAGTCCACCGACGGTACCGAGAACGTCTCGGTTTAGCCTCCCGAGTGCATGACGTCCGCCCCCGCGGGGACCGCGCAGTCGTCGGGATCGGCCAGCCAGCCCTCCGGCAGTGCCACCGATCCCGGCGACCCCTGCCGGCCCCGCGGCCCCGTCGCGGCCTGCGGGAACGGCACCTGCGGGTCGAGCTGATCTAGCAGCGTTTCCAGCTCATTCAGCGTCTTGACCAGGGCTAATGCCCGTCGCAGGTCGGCGCCGGCGGGGAAGCCGTGCAGATACCACGCGATGTGCTTGCGCATGTCGCGCAAGCCCTTGTCTTCGCCGACATGCCCGGCCAACAGCTGGCCGTGCCGCCGCATGATGGCCGAGACCTCGCCGAGTGTGGGCGGTGTGGCCGGCGTCGTGCCGGTGAAGGCGGCCGACAGCTCGGCGAACAACCACGGCCTGCCCAGGCAGCCGCGGCCGATGACGACGCCGTCGCACCCCGTGGCGGCCATCATGGCCAGGGCGTCGTCGGCGTCGAAGATGTCGCCGTTGCCAAGCACCGGGACCGTCGTGACGTGCTGCTTGAGCAGGGCAATCTGCTCCCAGTCGGCGGTTCCGGAGTAGCGCTGCGCCGCGGTGCGGGCATGCAGCGCGACGGCGGCCGCGCCCTCCTCGGCGGCGATCCGCCCCGCGTCGAGGTGGGTGTGATGGGCGTCGTCGATGCCGATCCGGAACTTCACGGTCACCGGGATGTCCGTGCCCTCCGCGGCGCGTACTGCGGCAGCGACGATCCGTCCGAACAGCCGCCGCTTGAACGGCAATGCGGCACCACCCCCGCGGCGGGTGACCTTGGGCACCGGGCAGCCGAAGTTCATGTCGATGTGGTCAGCCAAACCCTCGTCGGCGATCATTTTCGCCGCGGCGAAGGTGGTGTCAGGGTCGACGGTGTAGAGCTGCAGCGAGCGGGGCGATTCGTCCGGCGCGAACGACGTCATGTGCATGGTGGCCGGATGGCGCTCGACGAGCGCACGCGCGGTCACCATCTCGCACACGTACAGGCCGCTGACCGTTCCGGCCCGGCTCAATTCCAGTTCGCGGCACAGCGTGCGGAAGGCGACATTCGTCACACCGGCCATCGGCGCCAGCACAACCGGGCTGCGCAGCGCGATAGGGCCGATCCGCAGGGGGGCCGATTCGACTAGGACGCTGATGACGTGACCAAGAGGTTCTTGGCCGCCTTCTTCTCGGCGACCTTGCGTTCGCGTTCGAGACGCCGCACCTTGGCGACCTCGAACTTCTCGCAGGTCTCCTCGAGCTCCTCGATGAGCTTGCCGAGGTCGTCGCGCATCGCAGCGGCTTCACCCGTGAAGTCCTCGCGCTCGAAGATCCGCCACTTCTTCAGCACCGGCTTCACCACGTCGTCGAGGTGGATGCGCGGGTCGTAGACCCCGCCGACGGCGATGATCACGGCCTTGCGCCGGAATTCCGGCACGGTGTATCCCGGCATCTTGAAGTTGCGCAGCACGCGGTGAAGCGACGTCATCGCCTGGTTGGGTGCGATATCGAAACCGGCCGCGGAGACGTCGCGGTAGAAGATCATGTGCAGGTTCTCGTCCGCCGAAACCCGTTGCAGCAGTTGGTCGGCGACCATCTCGTTGCATGCCTTGCCGGTGTTGCGGTGTGAAACCCGAGTGGCGAGCTCCTGGAACGTCACGTAGATGACGGAGTCGAACAGGCTCTCCGCGAACATCTCGCCCTGCGGGCCCTGACCGGGGCTGAAGCCGCGGGTGACCTGTTCGACACGCAGCTGCTCGAGTTCGACGGGATCGATGGCGCGGGTGACGACAAGGTAGTCCCGCAGGGCGATACCGTGCCGGTTCTCCTCGGCGGTCCAGCGGTTGACCCACTGCCCCCAGGCGCCGTCCATGCTGAAGTTCATCGCGATCTCGCGGTGATACGACGGGAGGTTGTCCTCGGTCAGGAGGTTCTGCAACATCGCGGTCTGGGCGACCTCGGACAGCTTCGACTGCTCGGGATCCCAGTCCTGGCCCCCGAGGGCGTAATAGTTCTTGCCGTCCGACCACGGGATGTAGTCGTGTGGGTTCCAGTCCTTGCGCATCGACAGATGCCGGTTGATGTTCTTCTCAACAACAGGCTCGAGCTCGTGCAGCAAGTGAAGGTCAGTCAGATCTTGCGCCATGGCTGCTCCCAGTTATCTGTACCTATTGGTAGCACTCAATATATCTGTGTACCGCGGTGACATTCAAGTCACGACTCGGAGGTTCGGGCTGAGCTGATGAAGATCCTCATTGTTCCGCGCCGCCCGATCGGTAGCGGTAAGGCTCGGTACCGAATAAGCTGCCTGCAATAACTGGCAGGCAACATTCAGACATTTCGGAGGTCGGGCTCAGTGAAGAAGTCCATCGTTCTCTCGGCCGGCTCGGTCGTGGCCGCATCAGCCTTGATGGCTCTGTTCGGCACCGGCGTGGCCGCGGCGGACGATTACGCCGGCCAGACGTACGCCGATGCGTCGTCGGCGGCCAGCAATGCCGGTAAGACGGTCGTCGTGGCTGGCAAGGTGGGCGACTGGCTTGCGCTGGACGCCTGCCTGGTGACCCGGTCACAGACCGCACCCTTCGCCGACGCCGACGACGGCGTGCACTACGACAGTCAGGTGCAGTTCTACCTGAACTGCAGTGGCGAATATGCGACAGCGAAAAGCCCAGGCGCCTCGGTGGCCAGCCCGTCCGGTCGGGAAGCCAAGGCGGCCGCCGACAAGGCCGCGGCGGAAGAAAAAGCCGCGCTCGAAGCGGTCAACACTCCCGGCCAGTAGCGGTCAGTAGCTCGACACCCGGTTGAGCAGCATGTCGACGCAGTAGTCGATGAACTGCTCCCGTGTCGCGGTCAGGCGGCCGTTCAGATAGGCCGTGAACAACGCCGTGAGCGCGCCGATCAGGCCGGTCGCCACCATGGCTTGCACTGCGGGATCGGTGATGCGGGTCAGCTTGTGCTGAAGCAGGTCGATGAAGTTGGGCATCCACTCGGCGCCCGAGCGGGTCAGTACGGGTTCCACCCCTGGGGCCAGCAGCAGCACCCTCCCGCGCGTCGGGTCGTCGACCATCAACGCGACGAAGCGCTCGACAGCATCGCGTGGCGTGTCGGCGGTCATCAGCGTCGACATCGCCCGCGTGCACACATCGTCGTAGACCCCCCGGACGAACTCGTCGCGGTCGGCGAAGCTCTCGTAGAAGTAGCGCTCGGTCAGCCCGGTCGCGCGGCAGACGGCACGCACCGTCAGGGCGGGCCCGCTCTCGCTGCCCAACAGCTCGACTCCGGCGGCAATCAGTTCGTCGCGGCGCAGGACCTGGCGGTCCTGCAGCGGAACGCCAGACCAGCGGCCACGTCGTTGACCGGAAGGCACATCACTCCCTAAGCTCATGGTGACAACGCCCGTAGTCAGAATGACGGAAGCTCACCAGTGACTCAAGATACGTCTGAGGCGTGCCCGGTGACCACCGGATCCGCCTCACTCACGTCCGGCTGCCCGGTCGCGCCCGCCGGATACGACGCGCCGCCGGCGCCCCTCGGCCCGGACTCGCTTACCTGGAAGTACTTCGGCGACTGGCGCGGCATGCTGCAGGGCCCGTGGGCCGGCTCGATGCAGGCCATGCATCCTCACATCGGCGCCGCCCTGGACCAGCACTCCACCTTCAGAATTGAGCCGTGGGCCCGTGTACTGCGGTCGCTGTACCCCATCGGGGGCGTGGTGTTCGATACCGACCGCGCCCCACAGACGGGAGCTGAAGTACGCGACTACCACAACGACATCAAGGGTGTCGACGAAAAGGGCCGCCGCTATCACGCGCTCAACCCCGACGCGTTCTACTGGGCCCACACGACCTTCTTCATGGGGACCATCCTCGTAGCTGAACACTTTTGCGGCGGGATCACCGAAGACGAGAAGCGTCAACTGTTCGACGAGCACGTCGCGTGGTACCGGATGTACGGGATGAGCATGCGGCCGGTGCCGGAGACCTGGGAGGACTTCCAGGAGTACTGGGATCATATGTGCCGCAACGTGTTGGAGGACAACAGGGCGA
>JAVRPX010000601.1:0-17317 GCA_032161985.1 Mycobacterium sp. | reverse complement strand
AATCGTTCGACCGGCACGCCGAAGATCTCACGAAACAGTCCGCCGAGTTGTTCACGTCCGAGGAAGCACGCGAAGGCATGATGGCGTTCCTGCAGAAGCGCCCGTCGGAGTGGCAGATGTGAGCCCCGGTCATGTCCTCTTGGTTGTGGCTTCGGGCTGAGTCGGCTGAGTCATTTCGCCCCGCGATGTTCCACCCGAATCCTGGACGGATTCGTTCCGTCGCGGGGGTCGCCGCTTGAGCCGTCGACTCAAAACGCCTTTGGCTTGATCGGGGATATCGCGCACCGTCTCCCACGGCACCCAGGCGAGATAAAGGACTAGCATTGCGAGGCTGAAGAACGCGATATTAAGGTTGACCCAAATCGCGACATGCAGAACCACTCCGGCGGCCAGCACCGGGTAACGCAACCGCTTGTTCCACACGAGGATCGCCAATGCGAGTTCGATTGCCATCGTGCCCCACGTCGCGACATTGACCAGAAACGGCTGTTCGGCAACCCACTGCGGAGCGGGAAGAATGGCCCAATCGTGGTATATCCGCCACGGGAATGAGACGGCGGAACCGTCGTTCCAGGCTTCGCCGATAAACTTAGTCTGAGCCGTGAAGAAGTAGATCAGCGCAAGTTGCACCTGGATCAACCGAATGGGCCAGGGAAGCCGTTCTTGGGCCGACCAGAACCGTCCGGTTCGCCGGCGCTGGTCCAGGGACAACGCCGCGCCGCACGCGGAGATCGTCAAGATGAGTGCCGTATTGGTCATCACATGATCCCCGGCATTGAAGATCCCTGGGTTGCGCCTGAGGAACGACACGAAAAGAATCCACACAAGAAGGGCGGCAAGCCGGCTATGCCAGCCCACAGTCAGCGAGACTGCGGACAGCAGCAGAGCAATCCAGCCGATCAGAATTGCCGTATCGCTTGTCCAAATTTGAAAAATTCCGAACTGGTAAGCATTTACCCAATGGAAGTTTTGTGCAGTGGGCTGGGCCGGTACAGGTCCGTTCTTACTGAAAAGTATGGAAAGCACCGGAAGTAAATCGAGCGTCACATACACCATGAGTGCACCAAACGCTATTCGAACCAGACCAAGGGCATATGCAGGTTCGGGTGAAAACCAGAAGCTCGTCCACCTATTCCTCACCACTTCGAATCCGATGCGGCACACGAGCGCTTCGGCTTAGTCATTGTTGCCCCGTCAGCACTTCTTCGTAAAGGACCTTAGTTCCGGTTGGGTTCTTTGACGACTCCCCCGGCCGTGGCAATACCTTGAAGTGAAACATCATCACCACTTTGGCCGGCCGCTCCGACGGTCCGGTGACTTCGCGAACGATCCATCGGGCCAGATCTCTCCGCCCGTCTTGTTGACGCATCGCCGTTTCGGTCATAAGCGGCAAGCGGCTCGGCCAGAAGATCTTTTGGAGCCGTGACCCCGGCTCGAGTCTCCAGACACGAGCACTGCCGTCGGCCATCGTGACTTGTACCTCGAAATTCTCGACCCTCGTGCCGATATTCGGTGCAAACATCGACCAGCGTTCATTGACATTGATGACATTGGCCGGTTCCACGATGGGCATCAGGCCTCTTCTGATAGCTGAGTCAGGCATAGACCACACCACCTGGACACCCAGTATCACCAGGATTATTGCGCTGATGACCTGCTTGCCGACGCGCGACTCCTCGAACCGCTCCTGCAGCGTGGTCCGCCGCGTCAGCCGCTGTGAACCGCTCAATGTGTCGCGGGCTTGACGGGGTGCGTCTATTTCACCATTGCGGGGCTCAGTGCCTTCCGGAGCAGGGCTGCGGTCAGCGCTGTCGGTGGTCATTTACGCCACCTGAACTGCCTGAAATGCGTCGCAAGGGACTTACTTCCTGTCGGTCGCCTTCTGTCATGGACACGATAGCCAATGGACTCCGTGACGTCGATCAGTGAACTTCGGCCATCTGTTCGTCCGGTTCGGGCCACCGCATAATCTGGGTCCATGGCCAGCCGCGTATTGGCCCCGGCGCGACCGAGCAGGCGACCCCACATTGGATACACGGGCGTGCACTGGTCGCAGGGTGCCTGCTCGCGGGAACAGGCGTGGACCCAGCTGTCGACGGCATCGATGTGATCGTGCATTGCGTGACGCAGGGGACCCGAGACAAGGACGTCGCATCGACGGAGAACCTCATCGCGGCGGCGCGGCGGCCAGGCGTCGCGCACATCATCTATGTGTCGATCGTCGGCATCGACCGGATTCCGTTGGCGTACTACCAGACCAAGCTGCGTGTCGAGCGCGCGCTCGGCGGCTCGGGTGTCGGGCATACGGTGTTGCGCGCCACCCAGTTCCACGACCTCATCAAGATGAGCTTCTCGATCCAGCCGTTCTCCCCGGCGCTGTGGACGCTGCGCGGGGTGCGGTTCCAGCCCATCGATACCCACGACGTCGCCGCGCGGCTCGTCGAGTTGATCGACACCGAACCCGCCGGGCGGGTCGCCGATATCGGCGGCCCTGCCGTGCACACACACGCCGATCTGACACGCACGTACCTCGCCGCCCGCGGCGGCCGTCGCCCCGTCATCCAGGTGCCGGTGCCGGGGCGCATCGTCGCCGGCTACCGGACGGGCGCGAATCTGGCGCCGGACCACCCGGTCGGCACCATCGACTTCACGGAATACCTCGCCGAGACCAAATAAAGTTTGCTCATCTAGCTGCTTCGCCGGGATCGGTGAGAGCACAGTTTGGCCAGCGGCCTTGCATGTGCCAGCGTTCGTCGTAGGTTCGACATCGATGAGCACTTCAGCGTCGCCGAACGGTTCGATGCGTGCTGCTGACACCGATCGGATTCAGGTGGCGCAGTTGCTCACCGATGCCGCTGCCCAGGGTCGGCTGTAGTTGAGCGAATACGAGGATCGTTTGACCAGGGCGTATGCCGCCGAAACGTATGCCGAACTCGACAGGATCAGTGCCGACCTGCCCGGCGCCGTGACCAGGGCGCGCGGCGGTGGCCCATGCCGGCCGGCGCCGTCGACGCTGCTGCTGGCGATCATGAGCGGCTTCGAGCGCCGCGGCCGGTGGAACGTGCCGAAGCGGTTGACCACGTTCGCCCTTTTCGGTGGCGGCGTGGTGGATTTGCGCTACGCCGACTTCACGTCGCCCGAGGTGGAGATTCACTCGTACTCGATCATGGGCGGCCAGACGATCCTGGTGCCGCCCGAGGTCAACGTCGACCTGCGCGGTGTCGGGGTGATGGGCACGTTTGACCACACCGTCAACGGCGAGGGTTCGCCGGGCGCACCGTGCGTGCGGATCCGGGGCTTTTCGCTGTGGGGCAGCGTCGGCGTCAAGCGCAAGAAGCGGAAGACGACATATCCCGCGCTGCCGCAATGAAGCGGGCGTGCCTTGAGCCCGCCCGGTGGTTTCTTACGCGGGTGGCCAACCGCATGCGGCACGGATAGTCTCTCCATCCATGAAGGGGTGGATTGCGCTCAGCGCGCTTTCGGCATTGACCATGTCTGCCGTCGGTTTCGCGCCGAGCGCCGCGGCCGACACCGCTGGTCCGGATCGGGGTTCGGCGTGCGTACACGAACAGCTCAATAACACTGCCGTGTCGCCGGACGGCGTGGAACTTCGATGCCTGAGCGCCCCGTTGGGCTTCGCGTGGCAGGTGGACCCGGGTGTGGCTCGGGCCGATCCATCCACCGCCGAGCAACAAGCGTGGGTCGACTGCATGGTGTCGAACCACACGGGCGCGGAGTGCGCGAACATCATCGACGGCGCGCCGCCACCGTCAACGGGCGCGACGAGCTCGTATATCCCCGGCACGGGGACATTTCTGATCCCCACGGACGTGGCGCCCGGCACCTACGAGTCGAGGGGCGGCACTGGTGGCGGTACATGTGTGTGGACGCGCTACGGCTCCCCGAGCGGCGAGCTGTCGAACATTCTCGATTCCGGATCGTCGATGGGGCTACAGCGCGCGAAGATTGCCGCAGGCCAAGGAATATTCGAGACCACTAACTGCCGGCCGTGGACGCGCGTTCGGTAGTCAAACGAAATAACTCCTGACGTGGCGGCAAATTTGCTTGTTTCGGACGGCCCTTTGAGTGCCGTCGTGGTAAAAATACATTCTCAGCCCTCAGGCCAGCTATCACAGCGGGCCTGAGGTTGGACCAACGGAAACTCGGGACAGACATGACGAAGCACGTCGCCAGCACGATGAAGAAGTTCCTCGCCGCCGGTGGTTTGGCGTTCGGCCTGGCCAGCCTCGGCCTGTTTGCCGGCGTCGGCACCGCCGCTGCCGACGGACTGGACGCCACGCCTATGCCGCCGGCGGTCATCGACGACAACGGCACCCACGAAACGCCAGACTCAGGGTCTTACGACGAGCTGCTCAACACAGCACAGGAGGCCTGCTGGTCGGGCGGAGTGTCTTCTGGCTGCAGCCATTCACGGCTCACAGGTTCTAACCCGGCGGACCCGTCTTGGCCCGGAGGCAACGCCAGGCCGTAGACGCGTCGCGCGTGGTCGTGGCCTGCAGGCACGACCGCCTAACCTGACCTGATGGCAACGCGGGTATTGGTCACCGGGGCGACCGGCACACTGGGCCGGAAGGTAGTCGGTGCGGCGACGGCCGCCGGTCATCACGTGCGCGCCATGAGTCGGCGTAGTCACGTCGGATATACGGGCGTGCACTGGGCGCAGGGTGACCTGCTCGCCAACACGAGCGTCGACCCCGCCATGGACGGCATCGACGTGGTCGTGCACTGCGCCACGCAGGGCACGCGCGACAAGGACGTCGCCTCCGTGGAGAACCTCATCGCCGCGGCGCGCCAGGCCGGTGTCGAACACATCGTCCATGTGTCGATCGTCGGCATCGACCGCATACCACTGCCGTACTACAAGACCAAGCTGCGCGTCGAGCGGACCTTGGAGGCCTCCGGCCTCGGCCACACGGTGCTGCGCGCCACCCAGTTCCACGACCTCATCAACACGACCTTCTCGATCCAGCGGTTCTCCCCGGTGCTGTGGACGCTGCGCGGACTGCGCTTCCAGCCGATCGACACCCACGACGTCGCGGCACGACTCGTCGAACTGATCGACGCCGAACCGGCAGGCCGCGTCGCGGACATCGGTGGCCCCGCCGTGCACACGCACGCCGATCTGGGACGCATGTACCTCGCGGCGCGCGGTGGCCGGCGTCCGGTGGTTCAGGTTGCCGTTCCGGGGCACATCGTCCGCGGCTTTCGGTCAGGCGCAAATCTGGTGCCGGACAACCCGGTCGGCACCATCGGCTTCGCCGAATACCTCACGGAGACCGAATAAAGTTCGCCTGTCTATCTGCTTCGCCGGGACCGGTCAGGGCACAGTTTGGCCAACGCGCTTGCATGTGCCCCCGTTCGTCGTAGGCTCGACGTTGATGAGCACTCCAGCGTCGCGGAACAGTTCGATGCGTGCTGCTGACACCGATCGGATGCAGGTGGCGCAGTTGCTGACCGACGCCGCTGCCCAGGGCCAGCTGCAGATGAGCGAGTACGAGGACCGTCTGACCAGGGCGTATGCCGCGCAGACGTACGACGAACTCGACCGAATCAGCGCCGACCTCCCCGGCGCCGTCACCAGGGCACGCGGCGGCGGTCCGTGCAGGCCAGCACCATCAACACTGCTGTTGGCCATCATGAGCGGCTTCGAGCGCCGCGGCCGCTGGAACGTGCCGAAGCGGATGACGACCTTCGCCCTGTGGGGCGGCGGTGTGGTGGATTTGCGGTACGCCGACTTCACGTCACCCGAAGTGGAGATCCACTCGTACTCGATCATGGGCGGCCAGACCATCCTGGTGCCGCCCGAGGTGAACGTGGACCTGCGCGGAATCGGTGTGATGGGCACCTTCGACCAGAGCGTCAGTGGCGAAGGTTCCCCAGGAGCGCCGTACGTGCGAATCCGCGGTTTTTCGCTGTGGGGCAGCGTCGGCGTCAAGCGCAAGAAGCGCAAGGCCGGTTAGCGCCGCCTTCGCGAACGGAGGTAGTCACCGACGACGGCGGCCCCCAGCCCGTCCAGATCGGGCACCACCACCCTGCCCTCGACACGTCGGGCGACCTGATCGATGAAGCGCGCCAGACCCGGATCGCTGCCGAGCCGGAAGATGGTCACCTGCGCGCCCAGCCGGGCAACGTCGTCGAATCCCTTGACCGTGTGCGCGATGGTCCGCGGATGCGGAGGGTAGTCGAAAAACACCGCCGTCCCTTCCCCGTCGGCGTCCTCGAGGTGTGCTGTGGGCTCACCGTCGGTGACGACGAGTACAACCGGCTGTGCGTTGGGGTGACGGCGCAGATGGCGTCCCGCCAATGCCAGCGCGTGATGCAGGTTGGTGCCCTGCTCGTAGACGCCCTCCAGCCCGGTCAGCTCGGCGGCGGTCACTGTGCGGGCGTAGCGGCCAAAGGCGATGATCTGCAACGCGTCCGAGCGAAACCGGGTGCTGACCAGATGGTTGAGGGCCAGCGCGGTGCGCTTCATCGGCAGCCACCGGTTCTCCATCACCATCGAGAACGACGTGTCCACCAACAGCGCCACCGCTGCCTGCGTGCGGGTCTCGGTCTCCGAGATCTCGACGTCGTCGACGGTTATCTTCATCGGTAGCTCCGCCACACCGGTACCCGCCTGCCGTAGCACCGCGTTGGTCAGCGTTCGGGTGACGTTCCACGGCTCGGTGTCGCCGAACTGCCATGGCCGCGTGGCGCCCGTCAGCTCGCCTGCCGCCCCGGCGCGGCGGGTGTCACGTTCGCCATGTCGGCCCGAAAGCTGTTGCGCCACATCACGCAACGCCGTCTGGCCCAGCTGGCGCATCGCCTTCGGGGAAAGCCGCCACTGCCCGTCGGACCCGCGGTCAAGGAAGCCCTGGTTGACCAGCGCCCGCTCGAGCTCGGCCAGTGTCTGAGCGTCGACGGCCGCGTCCTCGCCCAACTGGCGGGCGAGCATGTCGAGGTCGATGTCCTCCATCGTGGCACCGGCGTAGCTCTGCGAGAGCGCCTCGGCGAGCTGCTCGAGCTCCGCGATGTCGGCCAGCGCCTGGGTGCCCTCGCCCATTCCCATCGGGTTGTCCCCGGAGAACCGCGACGAGCCCGACCAGTCCTCCCCAGGCCGGGCCGCCTGCAGGTGGCCATCGAGCCGGTTCAGCGCATTCATCAGCGACGGGCTGCCGAAAGCCTGCTGCGCCAACGCATCCAGCTCGGCGCGCTGGTCCGCCGAGAGGCTGTTGCGGAACCGCTGGGCGGCCGCCGCCCGCTGGGCAAGCGAGTCGAGAAGCTCGTCGACATTCTGCGGGTTCTCGGGGAAGAACTCACCGTGCTTGTTCATGAAGTCATCAAAGTCTTGTTGCGAGTCCTCTCCCCGAGAGTGCTTGTCCAGCAAGTCATTCAGATCGTCGAGCATCTCGTTGACCCGCTGACGGTCCTCGTCCGTCGCGTTCTCCAGTGCCTCCTTCATCCCGGCGAAGCGCTGATCCAGCATCTCGCGGCCGAGCAGATCCTTGATTTGGTCGTACTTTTCGCGTGCCTCGGCGCTGCGCCAGTCGTAATCGGACAGCTCCTGCACCGCCTTGGCCGGCGACGGCGGCAGCGACTCGATCCGCATCTCGTTGAATCGGGCGTCGTCGTCCAACGCACGGGCCAGCTCCTTGCGCTCGGCCAGCACGGCCTCGTCGAGCAGCTTCTTGATCTCCTGCAACGTGCCGTCGAGGTTGTTGCGCGCCAACAGCTCCCGGCGCCTGCGGTTCGCCTCGGCGGCCAGCTTGTCGGCGCCGCGCATGTTCTGGGTGCCACGACGCATCAGCTCGGACAGCGCCCGCCGCGGCGAGCTGCCCTCCATGACGTCCTGGCCGATCTGCTCCAGCGCCTCGCGCAGGTCGACGGGCGGCGCCAGCGGGTCCGGCCCGCCGGTGTATGCCGAGTAGCGCGACGAGTGCCCGTGCCGATGTTTAGCCATAGACCGTCTCGCCTTCGCCGGACACCTTGTCGATCCGCTTTGCCAGATACAGTGCCTCGAGCGCTAATTCGACCGCGGCGGCGCGTTGGCCGTCGGACTGTGCGCCCAGTCGCCGTTGAATCTCGGCGATCGCAGGCACTTCGGGGAGAGCCGCCAGAACATCACGCGCCGACACCCGCTCGCCCGTGGTCACCGGGGAGCCGCCCTCAATCGCGGTGACGATCGGTCCGACGTCGATCCCGCCGAGCAGCCGCTGCGCCGTGTCCGCCGTCGCCCGCCGCAGCAGGTGTTCGAGCACGGCCTGTTCGCGGCCCTCCTCACCGGACTCGAATTCCAGCTTGCCGCGCAGCACGTCGATCACAGTGGACAGGTCGCACACCCGCGCCACCGGGTCCTGCTCGCCCAGCACAGCGGAGCGGTGCCGGGCGGCCGCGGCGACCGTCTCGGCGGCGGCGATCGCGAACCGCGCCGACACGCCCGATCGCTGGTCGATCGACCGCGATTCACGCAATTGTCGAGCGAACCGGGCGAGCACAGCCACCAGGTACTCGGGCACCTCGGCGGCCAGGTGCGCCTCCTGGTTGATGACGCCCACCTCTGCCTCGAGTTCCAGTGGGTAGTGCGTGCGGATCTCCGCGCCGAACCGGTCCTTCAGCGGGGTGATGATGCGGCCGCGGTTGGTGTAGTCCTCCGGGTTGGCGCTGGCCGCGACGAGCACATCCAGGGGCAGCCGCAGCGTGTAGCCGCGGACCTGGATGTCGCGCTCCTCCATCACGTTCAGCATCGACACCTGGATGCGCTCGGCCAGATCGGGCAGCTCGTTGATGGCGACAATGCCCCGGTGCGCCCGCGGGATCAGGCCGTAGGCGATGGTCTCCGGATCGCCGAGGCTGCGGCCCTCGGCCACCTTGATCGGGTCGATGTCGCCGACCAGGTCGGCCACGCTGGTGTCGGGGGTGGCCAGTTTCTCGGTGTACCGCTCGCTGCGGTGCCGCCACGCCACTGGCAGCTCGTCGCCGAGGTCGGCGGCGCGGCGGATCGACTCGGGTGTGATCGGGGTGTACGGATGCTCGCCCAGTTCGGCGCCCGCGATCACCGGCGTCCACTCGTCGAGCAGCCCGGTCAGTGCGCGCAGCAGCCGCGTCTTGCCCTGTCCGCGCTCACCCAGCAGCACCACGTCGTGCCCGGCGATCAGGGCGCGCTCCAGCTGCGGGATCACGGTGTCCTCGAAGCCAAGGATGCCGGGCCACGCGTCGCGGCCCTCGGCCAGTGCGGCCAGCAAGTTTTCCCGGATTTCGGCTTTGACGCCGCGCTCGCGGTGACCGGAGGCTTTCAGCTCGCCGACGGTCCGGGGCAGATCATGAGGTGGGGTCACCCGCTCCACGCTACGACTGTCACGGGAGTGAGGCACGCCGCCGTCTCGTTGAGGGGCCGCTGCGGGCAATTCGCCGTGGACGACAGCGGTCGCGTGCCATCCTTGACCTACTCGATCAAGTACTCGGTGGGGTCCCTTCGCAGCTGTATCGGTAATGCCGTCCCTGAACCGTCGTGTGTGCACCAGACACGGACAGGAGGCTGAATGGCCGGACTGCCAGTCGTGCTGGCCGGACCCATCGTTCGGCGCGTCGCCGAGGACACGGTGTCGGTGTGGATCGCCACTCGCGACCATGCCGAGGTCGAGCTCAAGGTGTGGTCCGGCCCACAGCGGTCGACGGGCTTGTTGACCGTCGCCACCGGCGATCCCGTCGTCGCCAGCGGGACGGCAACCACCAAGGACTTCGGGAGCATGTTGCATATCGCGGTCGTCACCGCGAAGACGGCGGGCACCGTCCTGATGCCCGGCTCGATTTTCAGCTACGACGTTCGCATCGGTGACGAGAACCTGCGCAGCCTCAAGCTCCTCGAAGACGAGAAAGCGAACGCTCGCCTGCCAAACGTCGATGACTCGGCGCCGCTGCATCTTGCGCTCGGCTATGAGCTCGATCGGCTGCCGAGCTTCGCAACGCCTGCTCCGATCCTCACCGACCTGTGTCTGGCCCACGCGTCGTGCCGCCGTACAAACGCCGAGGGACCCGACGCACTGGCCTTCGTCGACGACATCATCGAGAACAACTTCACCGACATCGCCCAGCGCCCGCAGCAGCTGTTCCTCACCGGCGATCAGATCTACGCCGACGACCTCGGTACCTGCCTGCAGAAGCAGCTCAACGAGATCGGCGTCGAGCTGCTGGGTTTCACCGAGACGCTTCCGATCGACAACGTCGAGACGAACGTCGATCTCATCGAGTTTCCGGCGCGACGCCGGCGCCATCTGGTGCGCGAAATCGCGAGGTTCACCACTGTCGACGGGATGAACCACCTGCTTTCCTACGGCGAGTTCCTGGCGATGCACCTGCTGGTGTGGAGCCCACGGATGTGGCGACCGTTGACGACGGCCGACGACGTGTTCGTCGCATCGGGCACGGTAGCGACCAACCATCTGCAGGACTGGGAAGCCGAGTTCGGCGACACCGACAAGTGGAAGGCCGCGGAGCAGAAGGACTTCGAAGACGAGGCCAAGCGGGTCGAGGTCTTCCGTGCCGCGGTCCCCCGCGTCGCGCGTGCGCTGGCCAACTGCGCCACGTACATGATGTTCGACGACCACGAAGTCACCGACGACTGGTACCTCTCCGAGAGCTGGCGCACCCGCGTGCTCACCGCGCCGTTCGGTCGCGCGGTCGTGCGCAATGCGTACATGGCCTACACGGTGTGCCAGGTCTGGGGCAACGACCCCGCCGCGTTCACCCACACCGCGGGTGCCCTGCCGAAGAACGAAGAGTTACTCGACACCCTCGAGGTGATCGGCGCGTTTCACACGATCAACACTGCGACAAAGGATTCGCTCGACACGCTCCTCGGGCTGGCCCAACCCGTTCAGGATCCGCAGGTCACGTTCAACTACGCGGTGCCGAGCCCGATCCACATGGTGCGTGTTCTCGACACCCGTACGCGCCGCACGTACAAGGGCAGGCTCGGGCCACCGAAGCTGCTCGGCACGACCATGGACAAGCAGTTGCCACCCGGCCCGCTGAGCGATGCACGCGAGTTGCTCGTCGTCATCTCGCCGGTGCCGGTACTTATGCCGCGCATATTCGACACGCTCATCCAGCCGCTCGCCGCCAAGATCGCCGACTTCAAGGCCAACGTGAAGCAGAAGGCCCAGGCCGACAAGAACGGTCCCCCGATCACCGGCAACGAAGCCCGCGATGTCGAAGGCTGGGGCATGGACGAGGACATCCTCGAGACGCTGATCCAGCGCCTCGGCACGTATTCGAAGGTGCTTGTGCTCTCCGGCGACGTCCACTTCTCGTCGAGCGTGGCGCTGGACTACTGGAAGGGATCCTCGGCGACGGTGACGTCGCGCATTGTGCAGCTGACGTCCTCGGCGGCGCGCAACGGGGCCGAGAAGAACCTGCAGGCCATCATCCGCGCGGCTCGGTTCAGTCAGCAGCTGTTGCGCAACCAGCCGTTCGAGCGCCTGGCCTGGAGCACGAAGTCACCGATCGTCGTGCCCACAGGCACAGCAGTCGCGCCAGGTCGCAGGAGCCGGATGCGCCGCGCCCCGAGCCTGCTGCCTGCCGCCGGATGGCCCGCGGGCACCACGATCCCTAACGACAAGCCGCCCGAGTGGCGATGGCGCGTGACCGCGCTACGTGATGACACGCCCCGCTCGCAGATCGTGCACCCAGAGCGCCTGCAGCCACCGCTGCCGACGTTCGACGCCGGCTCGCCAGTCGACTGCTACCGCGCGACAGCAGGTGTGCACGCCCAGCTTGCACTGAGCACCACGGAGCTGCTGAGAACACTCGTGTTCGGCACGAACATCGGGCTGATCAGGATCGAGGGCTCGGGAGCCAACCAAGGCGTCGTGCACGAGCTGTGGACGATGGATGCGCCGCACTCGACCGAGGGTGGTCCGTTCACCCACCACCGCTCACCGCTGAGCCTGACGCCGTCACTGCCGCCCGTCGCACCCCAGCTTCAGGTGGAGCCTGCCGATGGCTGACCCTCCCGCCAAGAAGAAGAACTTCTTCCAGAAAGTCGCCGCGGTCGCAAAGGATTTCGTCGAATGGGTTGAGGAGACGTTCGGCGATCCCGAGCTGGCCGCCGAGATCAAGGACGACCTCGGCCTCGACGGCAGCAACCCGGCAACGCCCACGCCGCTGCCCGATGCCACCAAAGCGCGCATCGAGACCTTCGCGGCCAAGCAGGACGTCGACGAGGCCGCATTGCTCGCGGTCGTCGCCGACCTGAAGGCCACCTTCGACGTTGTGATGGATTTCGTCGACACGGTCAAGGCAGACGGCGTTGACTCCCGCACGCTCTTCTGGGGGATGTTCAAGGTCTTCGCCCTCGACGTGCTGCGTGTGCGCAACCCCGCGATGTACGCCTTGGCCCAACTGGTCGGCCTCGTCACCGAGGACGACGAGACGTTGGGCCAACTCGACGCGGCCATGCTCACGAAGCTCGTTCGCGGCGAGGGCACGGCCGCCGACGGCGAGAAGTGGGTGCAGCGCCTCTCGATGCTGGGTGGCATCGGCGTCGTTCTGACCGTCAACTCGTGGGCCAAGCTCGGCGGTGTCGTCGACACGATCTACGGCTGGGATCCCGACCCCGAGGACGAGGGCGAGGCCGCGGTCATCGCCTCGCGTGCGCTGACGGTCGTTCTGGACGCAGACGTTCTTGGTGGCGTGCGGCCGGCCCTGACGTTCATCGGGGTGCCTGCGGCGCACGGCGGCCCGAACCTGTTCCTCTCGGCGACAACGGGTTTCCAGTTTCCGACGACCATCGGTCACACCACGGTGACACTCGAGCTGAGCGGGGCCGGCCAGCTCAGCACGTTGATCTGGCCCCCGCACCCGTCGGATACGAGCAGCCCGCCCACGCTCCGCATCTCCGCCGAACCGGCCGCAGGCGACAACCAGCCCACGGACGCGCCTGCGCTCATCATCGGGACGACGGACGCGTCACGACTCCAGATCGGTGCACTCGCCTACGGGTTCGAGGTCATCGGCGACGACGCAGCTTTCCGCATTGGCGTCAAGAAGGGCAAGCTCGTCGTCAACCTCGGTAAGGGCGACAGCTTCCTGCGCCAGCTCCCTGGCGGCAGCGTCGAAGTACCGTTCGAGATCGCGATGGTGGCCGACCCGCGCGCAGGAGTGCGCTTCGAAGGCGGCGACGGCGTCAAGGTCAACCTGCCTGTGTCGGCATCGCTGTTCGGCGTGTTCACCGTCCAGTTCCTCGAACTCGAGTTGAAGTTCGAACCGGCACTCGAACTGATCGTCGTCGGCGGCTTCTCGCTGCGGCTCGGCCCCTTCCAAGCATCGATCGACCGGGTCGGCACGGCGCTCGAGTTCAGTGCGTTGAGCGACGGACCCGACAAGGTCACCGACCTCGTTAAGTTCGCGCCCCCGAAGGGGATCGGCCTCGTCCTCGACGCAGGCGTCGTCAAGGGTGGCGGTTACCTCTTCATCGACAGCGAACGCGGCGAGTACGCAGGCGCCCTCGAGCTGAAGTTCCTCACCTTCTCGATCAAGGCGATCGGGCTGCTGTCGACGAAGCGTCCCGATGGCTCCGAAGGCTGGTCGCTGCTGCTCTTCGTATTCGGCCAGTTCTCGGTGCACATCGTGTTCGGCATCTTCTGGACCGGCCTCGGCGGCATGCTCGGCCTGCACCATCGCTCCGACGTCGATGCGCTGACCGCGGGCATGAAGACCGGGGCGCTCGACGACATCCTCTTCCCCGCGAACCCGGTTGCCGACGCACCGCGGATCATCAACCGCTACCGCACTCTGTTCCCCGTCGAGCCAGGCAACTTCCTGATCGGGCCGATGCTCGAGCTCAGCTTCTCCGAGCCGCCGATCGTCTACGTACGCATCGGGTTGATCTTCGACGTCCGCAACGCGTTGGCGGGCGGCAACGGGCCGATGGCGCTGTCGAAGGTGGTCCTCGTCGGGCAGGTGCTTGTCCAGCTGCCGCCGAAGGCCACCGGCGCTCCGGCCACCCTGAAGCTGCTCGTCGACGTTGTCGGGTTCTACGACAACGACACTCAGTTCTTGCTGATCCGAGCCCGGCTGCGCGACTCGTTCGTCGGCGTCGAGCACTTCGCCAAGCTCAACCTCTCCGGCGAATTCCTCCTCGCCATCCAGTTCGGTTCCGACCCGAGCCTGGTGATCTCCGCCGGTGGCTTCCATCCGAAATTCCAGGACCTGCCCGAGCGGCTGCCGCGCGATCTGGACCGGCTCAAGGTCAGCTTCGGCATCGGCCGGGTGAAGCTGGCCGTCGAGCACTACTTCGCGGTCACGCCCAACTCGGTGCAGGCCGGCCAGAAGGCAAGTCTCACCGCCGATTTCGGGGTCGCAGGCATCGAGGCGTCGCTGGGCTGGGACGCGTTGCTCTACCTCTCGCCGCGCTTCTACTTCGTCATCGATATGGAGTTCAAGGCCAAGGTGAAGGCGTTCGGCGAGACGCTCGCGGCGGTCGGCGTCAGGGCCACCCTCGAAGGCCCCGACCTCTGGCACGTCAAGGGCGAGTTCAGCTTCTCGATCCTGTGGTGGGACAAGACGGTGCCATTCGAGGAGAGCTGGGGTGAGATCGAGGACGCCGATTCGGGAATGGCATCGCTGAAGGACGCGTTGGTCGCCGAGCTGTCGAACCCCGACAACCTCGCCCCCGAGATGCCTGCCGCAGGCAGCCCGATCAGCCTCGCCCCGGCGACCGGAAACGACAAGGTCGCCCATCCGCTGGGCCGGTTGGCGATCCGGCAGCGCGTGGTCCCGTTCGAACTGCAGATCGACCGGCTGGGAACGAAGAACCTGGCAGGCGGACCAACGACGGTCGCGATTGCAACGGTCGCCCTCAACACCAACGAGCTCGACGAATTCGAGTCGTCGACCGAATCCTTTGCCAAGGGCCAGTTCACCCACCTCTCCGACCAGGACCGGTTGACCGGCAAGACATTCGAGACGTTTCGGTGCGGGGTCGTGGTCGGAAAGACCGACTTCGTCGCCGACGACGGCCGCGCTCGCGACGTCCAGGCGGGGTTCGAGACGGTCCGCCTCGACCCCGTCCCGAAGGGCGTCATCTTCACCTGGGCGACCAGTCGGCTGGGATTCCGGGTGGCGAGCCACGATTCGATGGTCGAGGCATCGAAGCTTGGCGCCGCCGCCCGCTGCGAACGGGCGCGCAGTGCGCGGCGGATGTCGTCGGACCTGTCAGCCAATCCGGTCACCGTCTCCGACCCGCCCATGGTGCTCGTCGGCGCCGGCACATTGCAGGAGAGCGCGAGCTTGACCGGCCAGGCCGCGTCGACGCCGACGCTGGCCGCCCAGCAGGCGGCGAACGCCGGTCAAAAGGTCATCGAGCAATTCGAATTGGTGGACGAATGAGCACGCCGGCCGTCTACCGGTTCCTGCCCTTCACCCGGCGCGGACTGGTCGCCGAGCTGACCGATTCGTCCGCCGCAGCGAGCGGGCCACTGCCCTTCCGTGCGTCGATATCCCTGGCGATGACCCTCACCGGCGGCAACGGGACGGCGACTACGTCCACCACGATCGCCGGGCCCGGCGACGTGATGGGCATCGACCTGGCTCAGATCGTCCGGCTGACGCCCCGACGAAATGCGACCAACGTCGAGCCCAACTACCTCGTCGCCGTCGACTTCGACGATCCCGACTTCCCCTGGATGCTCACCCCGTCCGCGGCGAACCCGGACGGTCAGCTTCGGCCGTGGATCGCCCTGATCGTCGTCGAAGACCGGCCCGGCGTCTCGATCGGCGTGCCGCCGGGGGCGCCGCTCGCCCAGTTGACGATCGAGCAAGGCGCGCAGCGCGAACTGCCGTCGCTGAGCGACTCGTGGGCCTGGGCACACACCCAGCTGCTCGTCGCGGAAGGTTCAGGAGCGACGGCCGCGCCCGCACTCAGGAGCGATCCGGATCGGCACGTGTCGAGGCTGCTGTGCCCACGTCGAATGCGCCCCAACACGCGGTGGATCGCTTGTCTCGTACCGGCTTTCGACGCGGGCAAGGTGCGCGGATTCGGTCACGTGCCCGCCGACGCACCGCTGGGGGACGCGTGGACCGATGAGGATGCGGTGACTCTTCCGGTCTACTTCCACTGGGAGTTCGGCACCGGACCCGACGGCGATTTCGAGAGCCTGGCACGCCGCCTGCACCCGTTCGTGATCACCGACGAGGACGGCACGCCGAAGGTCGGCACGGTGAAGATGCACATCGGCGCCGCAGGCGGTCCGATGGATCTGCCGCCCGGTGACCCCCAGCACATCGTCGAGATGGACGGCGCCCTGCGGGCACTGCAAAACGCCGATGGCGTGCTCGCCGATATCCCCGCCGAGCTGCGCGACCCGCTCGGCACACTGCTCGATTCGATCGCCGATCCGTCGGGAACCGACCCGGACGACGGCGCCGTCGGCCCGCCGCTCTACGGCGCGTGGGCCGTCAACCGGTTCCACGTCGCAGGCGAAAACGCGGGCTGGTTCGCCGAAGCCAACCTCGATCCGCGCACCCGCGTCGCGGCCGGGCTCGGTGCCGAGGTCGTCCGTCGCGAGCAGGAGGATCTGATGACGGCCTGCTGGCAGCAGGTCGGTGCCGTTCTTCGCGCCAACGCGCTGCTGTCGCGGGCTCGGCTGTCGATCGAGGCGTCAACGTTCCTGCACGCGAAGACATTCGACAAGTTGGCTGCCGATCGGGTGATGACCTTCGCCGGACCGCTCACCGACCGCACCCCGATGGGTACCGGCACCGTGAAGGGCGCCATCGTGCCGACGAGCTTCCCCGACGCCTCGATCGATCCGGCGCTGCGTCGGCTCGTCGCACCGACGGGCCGCTTCGTTCGCAAGAGCTCACTGCGCATCCAGGCCGATCCGGTGGAAGTCGGCACGCGGTTCGTGACCACACTGGCCCACGGCACCGACGCGGTCGATCCGACCGACTTCGTCCCGGCAGGTGTCGCGCCACCCGCAGGGGCGGCAACCGATCTCGGCGACGTACCCCGCAGTGGAGCGCGGCTCGCGCTGCGCGGCGACCTCCGCACGACCGGCATGCTCACCGGTCGGCACGTCGACGCGATCCGCACGATGATGGCGTCGCCCGATCACTCGGCCACCGTGCACGTCGATCCGGTGATCACGTTGAAGGACGCCACCCTCGAACATGCAGGCACGTCCGGTTTTATCACGAGGCTCGACCCGCGGTCGCACGTGATGGTCCTCCAGCCGATCGACATGACCACTCGCGGTTCGGTTGCGGTGCGCACCGCGCCCAACGAGCCGAACCAGGTCATCGCCCGGCTAGACACCGG
>JAVRPX010000600.1:0-5110 GCA_032161985.1 Mycobacterium sp. | reverse complement strand
CCAGAGCTCCAACCACGGTCCACATCGAGCGAAATCGCAACACCGTGCCGGCTTCCCGCGGCGGCGGGCCCCAAGCGTCGTCCGGCTCCGTAGCCTGCGCTAGACGAGCCTGCGCCGCACGGGCTTCGGCGCGTTCGTCGGCATCGAGCCCCTCGTACCGGTCAAAGCTATCGTCGGGAACGTCGGTTCCCCTGGCCATGAATTGCAGCGTGCCATCAGCGCCGTGAGAACGCCATCCGCGACAGCATTCTGTCGCGCAGCGTCAGCGTGTGCAGCAGGACCGCGCTGACGTGTGCGGCAATGACGGCGACCAATGCATACGCCAACACCGAGTGGGTCTGACGGAGCACGAAGAACAGATCGGCGTTGAACGGTGCGATGCGGGGCAGTCGCAACGATCCGAAGATGACCGGCGGTCTGCCACCCGCCGACACCATCGCCCATCCGATCAGCGGCTGGGCCAGCATCAACGCATACAACGTGAGTTCGGAGCCCACGACGAGTTTGTGCTCAGCCCAGCCGACTGTGCTTGGAAGCTTGGGAGTGCGATGGGTGAACCTGTTCGCCACGCGCAACACGACGATGCACAGGACCACCACACCGAGCGTCATGTGGATGCCGACAAGCGCCGAATACGACCCGAGCCATGTCACCATGACAAATCCGATGAACAACATGGAAAAGATCAGAATTGCGACCAGCCAGTGCAGGATTCGCGTCCGCAGTGGATATCGCCTAATCGGGTCGGTCACGGCGCCACCTCGTCGACCTGAACCGCCGGCGGCGACTTCGGTTCCCCCGTGCGAGCGCGATAGGACGCGGCATAGACCGTCGACCGCGCGTTCAGCAGCGGATCATCGGACGGCTCGATGCCGTCGGGCAGCACCAGTGGGTCGAAATTGATGTCGCGAGCATTGCCGGCCTCTTCGGTCTCGATGCCCGTCAACGTCAGCACTCCGGCGTCGACGGTGCGGCGGTCGCTCGGCCACGGCAGCGTGGCGTCCGAAGTCGGATCGCCTGGCGCACCAACCGTCAGGATCAGCCGCCACTGCAATGGGCCGCTGCGTAACTGGCGGATCAGCGCGTCGAACAACATGTTGCTCCCGCCCGACCGCTGCGCCAACGCCTGCTGTTGCGGAACGAACGACCAGCGCACCGGTGTGCGCACACCGGCGTCGTTGACGAAGAAGAACGTGATCAGACTGCTGAAGGTGCTGTCGGCGAAACCTGGGGAGGGCGGATGCTTCTTGATCAGCGCCATGGCGGCGGCCGACTCGGGATGGGCTGCGAGGAAAGCGGCCATCGCCTCAGGGTCCGGCTGTCCGGTCGCAGGCACGACCTTCCCTGCAAGCAGCCGGTCGTAGAACCCTTGCGCCGAGTTATCAGGAAAGACAGGAAGATTCAGCAGGGCGGACCGCCACTGCGTGCCGTCGGGAAACGCGAACGCCAGTCCGAGGCCGCGCGCCGTCGCCGGCGCATCGGCGGCGTTCGGATTCCCGCCGGCCAGCGAGAATCGCCCGGTCACGGGAGTCTGCCTGGGCCGGAAGATGACCGCCCGGGATAGCTCGCTTCCGTTTCCGTTGCTGTCGAAATGCCCGGTGACGACGACGCCCTTCGCGTGATTCCTGCGGAATCCGGGATGGGCTCCGAACACCGAGCGGAAGGCATTGAGGAACGTCTCGCGCGTCAACGTGTTGTTCGGGCCGATCCACTTGTTGGCATACGCGACGGCGCCGAGGTCGACGGCGAGGAAGGCCGTCACCGCGCCCATACCAAGCAGAACGGACCGTCGATTCAACTCCACGCCTACAAGACGTGCCACAGACCAGAATTATTCACCTGTGTGGGCCATGTCACCATGGCGAGTCTCTTCGGCGGTCCGCGCCGCGTGCCGGCTACGTCTGCGCAGGAAGCACGTGGTCTGCCACCTTGTCGGTGCTCAGGCACAACGAGCACACGTGCGCATCGTGGGTCTCGCACTTCATCATGTCCGGCCGTTCGTAGTCGTGATGGCAGACGTGACACTTCAAGTGCTCGCCCGACGGGTTGCCGAACTCGTCGTACATGGGCAGATCGATGCCGTCGTCCGTGCGACGCAGGTAGTACTTGCCTTTCGTCGCGACGGCGATGATCGGCGGCAGGACCAGAGCCAGCCCGATTGCCACCAGAGGTGAGTACGGCCGGATGGCCTCGCCGAGCCCGCCGAAGAACGCGATCACCGACAGGCCGGCGGCGATCAGCATCGAGCCAAAGCCCACCGGGTTGAACGCGTACAGCATGCCGCGACGGAACTCCGGCTGCTTCGGCGACAGCTTCAACAGGTACTTGTTGAACACGATGTCCGAGGCCACCACGACGACCCAGGCCATACCGCAGTTGGCGTAGAAACCGAGGATCGTATTGAGGAAGTCGAACATGTTGGCTTCCATCAGGATCAGCGCGATCAACAGGTTGACGCCGAGGAACACCAGTCGACCGGGGTAGGTCTTGGTGACGCGGGTGAACGAGTTCGTCCACGCCAACGAACCGGAGTAGGCGTTGGTCACGTTGATCTTTATCTGGCTGATGACCACCAGGACCACGGCAAGCGTCATGGCCAGCCAGCCGGGCAGGAAGTTCTGGTAGATCTCGAGGAATTGGTGCACCGGCTGGTTGGCGATTCCGGCGCTGTCGGCGACGTTGGCGATCAGGTATACGGCGAGAAAGAGGCCGACGATCTGCTTGATGGCGCCGAAGATCACCCAGCCGGGGCCGGCGAGGAACATCCAGGTCCACCAGCTGCGCTTGTTCTCGGGGGTCTGCGGCGGCATGAACCGCAGGTAGTCGTTCTGCTCGGCGATCTGCGCGATGAGCGACAGACATACGCCCGCGGCGAGCAGGGTGGAACCGAGATCGAATCCTTGGACGCCGTTCTCACCCTGGTAGGCGAAGAACTGACCGACCGATTCGGGGTGGCTGATGACCAGGTACACGAACGGCGCCACCATCAGGACCAGCCATAGCGGAGTTGTCCAGACCTGCAGCGTCGAGAGCACTTTCATGCCGTAAATCACCAGCGGGAAGATGATCAGCGTCGACGCCGCGTAGCCCAGCCACAGCGGTATGCCCAAGCCCAATTTGAGGCCCTGGGCCATGATCGAGCCTTCGAGGGCGAAGAAGATGAACGTGAACGTCGCGAAGATGACATTCGTGACCACCGAGCCGTAGTACCCGAAGCCGCTGCCGCGGGTGACAAGGTCGAGGTCGATGTTGTACCTGGCGGAGTAGTAGGCCACGGGGAAACCGGTGGCCATCACGACGATCGCGAAGATCAAGATGCCCCAGAGTGCATTCGTGGTGCCGTACGCGATACCGACATTGGCTCCGATCGCGAAGTCAGCGAGGTAGGCGATGCCCCCCAGCGCGGAAATGCCGACGACGCGCGTCGACCACTTCCGATAACTGCGCGGCGCGAAACGCAGCGTGTAGTCCTCCAAGGTTTCCTTGGTGGCGGTCATCGTGTCCAAGTCGGCCTCGACGACCTCGTTCAGCGGCTCCTTGCTGAGGTCTTGTGTCATGCAGCGAAATTAAGACCGACTTGTTTCGTAGCTATGACGGGCGTGTTCCTAGCAAAAGCAAGTTTGTGAGTTTCCCGATAGCTGGTCACGTCCCAGTTGTAACGATCGGGTAGCCTCCGGCGATGTGACGGTCATGCGAACAAGGACAGCCAGAGTCGGGGCGGCGTTCATGGTGGCGGCTGCATCAATTGCGGTGGGGCAGGGCGTGGCGAACGCTGAGCCGGCCGCTCACCAGGTCCGGTACACGCTCACGTCGGCAGGCGCTGCGGATTTCGACCTCTACTATCTGACGGCTCAACCTCCGAGCAAGGTGGCTTATGACGCCGACGCGTACGCATTCCTGAAGAAGGAGCAGGTGACCCTGGCGCCGGGAGTGCCGTGGGTGTTCGAAACCACCATGGCGGACCCGCAATGGGCGGTCTTCACCGTGAGCAGCACCACACACGGGGGGCAGGCCGCGCCGAATCCTCACTGCGACATCGCCGTCGACGGTCAGGTGGTTGTGCAGCAGGACGCTCCTTACAACCTGCAGTGCAAGCTCCCAGGCAGTCCGATCTAACTCGTCTGGCTCGCGAAGACGTAAACCCACGCCTGCTTTCCTGAGCGCAGCGGTACGGCCACACGCGCATAGTCGTCGACCTCATACTCACCGGCTGCGGCCAGATCCGCCTCGCTGATCGCGAATACCGTGCCCTCGATCGCCGCGTCGGCGCGACCGCTCGGCCGCAGGATCGGATGGCGGTCGTTGCCGCTGGTGGCGACCACGTGCGGATCGGTGATGGTGACGTAGTCAAGCATCTGCTCGTCTGCCAGCTCAAACACCCGCCGCCGAGTCAGATCGCGCGTAGCTTCCTAAGTGACGCACAGCATCGTCCTTGGCAAAAGGAGCTGGCGATGGCCGTCGATGAAGACAAGCTCAATGCGTTTGTGGGCAAGGCAGTAGGCGATCTCGGCGCGGCGATGAGCGCGGTGCTGGTCCTGATCGGCGACGAACTGGGGCTGTATTCGGCCCTGGCCGAAGGCCGGTTGTCTGCCGAAGAGCTCGCGAAGCGCACCGGCACAAACGAGCGATATGTGCGCGAATGGCTCGCCAATCAGGCCGCGGGCGGATACATCGAGTACGACAGCGGAAGCGACAAGTTCTACCTCAGCGAGGAACAGGCGTTATGCCTGGCGAGTCCGAACGGACCGATGGATCTGCCAGGCGGCTATTCGATCGTGGAGGACCTCTTTCAGGTTAAGCAGCGGGCCGTGGAGAACTTCCGTAGCGGCGCAGGCATGGAATGGGGAGAGCACCATCCGTGCTTGTTCCGAGGCACCGAACGATTCTTCAGGGCCGGCTACAACGCGAGCCTTGTCTCGGACTGGCTGCCCGCACTCGATGGTGTCGTCGAGAAGCTCAAGGCCGGAGGGCGCGTCGCCGATGTGGGGTGCGGGCACGGCGTTTCGACAATTCTGATGGCACAGACGTTTCCAGATTCGCAGTTCGTCGGCATCGACTATCACGACGCGTCGATCGAGACCGCACGCGAGCATGCCGCGGAAGCGGGCCT
>JAVRPX010000599.1:0-10855 GCA_032161985.1 Mycobacterium sp. | reverse complement strand
CGGCATGAACGCGTCGACGTTCACTGCGCGGGTAATCGCGTCGACCGGTGCGGATGTCGCAGCGGCTATGTCGGGCGCCATCGGCGCGATGAGCGGCCCGCTGCACGGCGGCGCCCCCGCGCGGGTGATCCCGATGATCGAGGAAGCCGAGAAGACCGGCGACGCCCGAGCGGTGGTGAAGGGCATCCTGGATCGTAAAGACAAGCTGATGGGCTTCGGTCACCGCGTCTACCGCGCCGAGGATCCGCGGGCACGGGTGCTGCGGGCGACCGCCAAGCGGCTGGAGGCGCCGCGCTACGAGGTGGCCGCCGCGCTCGAGCAGGCCGCCCTTGCCGAGTTGCGGGAGCGCCGCCCCGACCGTGCGATCGAAACCAACGTCGAGTTCTGGGCGGCGGTCATCCTGGACTTCGCGCAGGTGCCGGTCAAGATGATGCCCGCGATGTTCACCTGCGGGCGCACCGCCGGCTGGAGCGCGCACATCCTGGAACAGAAGCGGCTCGGCAAGTTGGTCCGTCCGGCAGCCATCTACGTCGGCCCCGCCCCGCGCAGCCCCGAATCCGTCGAGGGTTGGGACCAAGTCGTCGAATCGTGACTGTGTCTTCCGAGCCTTCTGACACTGTCGCAACATTCGCTTCGGCGGCGCGCAGTTTCGCCGCGCTCGTGCATGACATCCCCACGGATCGCTGGGATGGGCCCGGCCTTGGCGAGTGGGATCTGCGCTCGCTAGTCGGGCACGCGTCGCGTTCGCTCATCACGGTCAGCACATATCTTGCGCAACCCGCCGAGCGGGAAGACATCACCACGCCGCAGGAGTATTACGCGAGGGTGAATCCTGCGTCGCTCGGTATCTCTCCTGAAGGCGTCGCCGAACGCGGCAGGCAGGCCGGACGTGACCTGGGAGACAATCCGGCCGCGACGGTCGACGACCTGCTTTCGCGGGTACTCGATGAGCTTTCTGATGCGGGAAACCCGCTGATCCAGGTCATCGGCGGCCTCGGCATCCGGCTGCGCACCTATTTGCCGACGCGGACGTTCGAGCTGGCGGTGCACGGGCTGGATGTTGCTCGTGCTGTTGAGATTTCGTTCCCACTGCCTGCCGATGTGCTGGAGGAGGCGACGGGATTGGCGGCGCGGATCGGGGTCGACGAGGGGCACGGTCCGACGGTGCTGCTGGCGCTGACCGGCCGCGCCGAGCTGCCGCCTTCGTTCTCGATTGTCTGAGTTCACGAACTTGTCGGTGGCGAGTGGTTGCATGGGCGCATGGCAATCGAAGTTCAACCCTCCCTGTCCCCGCACCTGTGTGTCGACGGCGCCGCCGCCGCGATCGATTTCTACGTCAAGGCTTTCAATGCCGTTGAGCTGGGCCGGGTTCCCGGGCCCGACGGCAAGCTGGTGCACGCCGCGCTGCAGATCAACGGATCCACGGTGCTGCTCAACGACGACTTCCCCGAGCACAACGACGGAAAGTCATCGACGCCCACCGCGCTCGGCGGCACGCCGGTCACCATCCACCAGACCGTCGACGATGTCGACGCGAGGTTTCAGCAGGCCCTAGATGCAGGCGCCACCGTGATCGCCCCGTTGGAAGATCAGTTCTGGGGTGACCGCTACGGTGTCGTGCGCGACCCGTTCGGCCACCACTGGTCACTCGGACAGCCGGTGCGCGAGGTCAGCATGGAGGAACTCGCAGAAGCGATGAAGCAGCAGCAGTAGGCCCCCGCTAGACGAGGTTTGGGATGTACATACCGAGCAGGGCCAGCGGTAGCGAGTTTGACGTCGTGATCGCGCTGATGGCGTCGATGCTGGCCTGCTTCGGTACGCGTTCCAGGGCCGGTGTTGTCGGGTCCGACCCGTACAAACCGAACTCGAGGTCATAACCGTTGGCCCACTCGAGGTTGTCGACGAACGACCAATAGGTGTAGCCGCGGATATCCACGTCGTCGTGTGCGATCAGGTCCTGCACGACCGCGATGTGGCTCACGATGTACGGCGGCCGCTTCGAGTCGCCCCCGTCCGCGATGCCGTTTTCGGTGACCCATAGCGGCTTTCCGTATGAGGCCGCGACCTCGAGGACCTCGCGGAAACCGCCAGGGTCCGTCGGTTGGTTGAAGTCGCTGCACGACGCCTCGTCCGCCGAGCACCGCACCGGCAGGCCCTGTAGCCAGGGGAATCCGGGGATCGGTGCGACACCGAAGCCCTGCATCGGTTGCGACCCGTAGTACTGCACCCCGATGAAGTCGGCCTTGTTCATCATCTCGGGGTGGATCTCGTCGGGCGTCTGGTTGCCGTCGAGGTTGGCGTCGACCCACCCGTCGATCACCGCGTTCGGAAACCAGCGATTGTAGAAGGCGTTCCACGCGTCGGCGGCCTGCACGTCGTTCTGGTTCACCGGGTTGGCAGGCCGGGCCGGGATCATGTTGTTGGCGAAGCCGACGAAGGCGGTGTCGTCCCACTTGTGTATCGCGTCGTACGCGCCGACATAGCCCTTGGCTTCGTTGACGAGGAACGTTGACGCGAGATCCGGCCGGATCAGGCCGGGCGGCCAGTTCGGGACTAAGCCCGGTATGGACAGGAACTCGGTGAGTATCGGCGGCACCGGCTCGTTGAGCACCGTCCAGTTGTCGACCTGGTTGCCGTACTTGTACGCGACGTACGCGGCGTACTTTTCGAATTCGACCGGGGTGTCGGGCGACAGCCATCCCGCGTCGGGCGCGGGCAGGCCGAGCTGGGCCAGCGCCCGCGTCGTGATCGGGTCGTGCACCCATGCCGGCAACGTGAAGTGGTTGACCGTGATGAGCGGCTCCAGGTGATGGTCGATCAGGGATGCGAACACGGCGCGGTAGTGCTCGACCTCGGCCTGGTTGGCCAGCGCGTCCAGCGCCTCGAGATCGGCCTGGCTGACGCCGCCGCCTTCGTCTGAGATATCGATGGATGCAGTGGAATTCGGGAAGATGCGGCTCCACTCGATGCTCATCCGGAACGTGTTCATTCCAAGCTCGGTTTCGGCGAGCTCCGCGTCGGAGTCGTAGGAGACGTAGGTGCCTGGGCCGTCCTCCGGCACACCATGCGTCAGTCCCAGCAGCTGATTGATCGGATCGTGCACCCACTTGTACCAGTCGGAGTTGGGATCCACCGGTGAGCCGGGGCCGCCTTCCGCCTGGAACCCGGCGTGTGCCACACCCCAGCGGAAGGTGCTCGGGAACGACAGGTTGACGCCGGCCACCGGGTCGACGTTGACCGTGATCGTTTGCGCCACTGCATCACCGGCGCCGGGATTGATGAACTCGCCCAGGATCGGCACGAATTTCAGCAACCCCAGCGGGCCGTGCACGTGGAGTCCGGCGGCCTCGTCGCTGACTACGACCGTGAACTGATCGGTTCCGCCGACCGCGGCCATCGCGTTCATGGGCCGATAGGTGAAGTTGCCGTCGTCGTCGATCTCGAGCGTGCCGCCGTTGTGTGGGGTGCCGATGACGGTGTAGGTCAGCAGGTCGCCGTCCGGGTCGACCGCACCGATGTTGCCGGTGATCAGTCCGTTTGTTTGCGGGTTGATCACAGGGGTAATGCGCGGCGAGCCGTTGAACAACTCGCGGCGTACCCACGCCAGCAGCGTCCACACCGTCGGTGGATCGGCGGGCGCTGAAGGAAGACCTGCAGCGAACGGGCTCAGCACCGCGCTGACGACACTCGACACCAGGCCGCCCACGTAGGTCACCAAGGTGCCAGGATCGAACGCGGTTGGCCATGGCCTCAGGGACGGAACGGCCGGTGGCGTCACCGCCGTCGTCACCGCGGCGGTCCTCATCTCCGAATTCAACGACATCGTCTGCGCTGCAAAGGAACTCGCAGGTGTTTCGGTTTCCGACACTGACTTGAGCACCGGCTGCGGATCAGCGTCGACCTTCACTTCGGAGGCACCGACCTTACTGACGGGCGCCAGCGTTTCGGCATCTTCAACGGCTGTGTGAGCCGACTTGCCGAAGTCTGCAGCGGGCTTGGCCGTGGGCGGGGCGGGATCTTGCGTCGGCGCCGTCGTCTCCTCGTCTTCCTTCGACGACGAACTCGTATGGGCGCCTTCGGTGCTGACGACGACGCCGGTCGGGGCTTGCAGGTTCGTCGACGCTGTCGATGTCGAGGTGGCTTCAGAGCCCGTTGTCGGTTCGGTCGCCGTCGTAGCGGTGTCTTTGGCTGCGTCTGTCGAATCCGAGGCATTCGTCGACGACTTCGACGACTCCGACGACTCCGACGACTTCGACGATTCCGACGAGGACGAGGACGAGGACGAGGACGACGATTCAGAGGTCGACGAGTCGGGCGTATCCGCCCACGCCACCCCGTGCCCGTATCCGGTGACCACCGCTGCCCCGACCCCCAGAGCAACCGCCAAACCCCCGACCCGACCAACATAGGTAGCAGCACTCATGGCATTTGCTATACGCGAGCGCACCCATCAGCCGGGCGGCTTTCGGGAAAATGCGACGACCCGAGACCACGGAGAGGCGGTGCTGGGGTGACGGATGTGGCTATTTGGGCCCTTATCGGCGCCTCGCCTACAGGCTGATGATTTCCCTGTCACCCAACGGCTCATGTAGACGCACGTCGAGGGAGCCGAAAACGGCGATCATGATGCACGCACGTCCCACAGCTTCGGGGAGCGTGCCGCCATGCAGCTCGACCGCTACGGTCTCCGGAGTTTCGTGCACGATCGCGTGTACGCCAAAGCATTCCGGGGTGCCGGTGGTGAACTGCAGCGCCACCACGTCCTCACCGACCACGCGCCAGGATTCGAAGTGCAATGGATGGCTGTCGACGATCGACGGATTGTCGGTGAACTCCGTGACTGCATCGGCCGAGGCAGCCGGGGCTAGAACAAGGGCCATGCACATCAGGGGAGCAATCAGTGATGTGCGCATCACCCGAGACTAGCGACGCAAACCCGCGAGCAGACGCTGGTGCATCGGTGACGTAGGCGCGGCCGCGGCGGTCGCCAGCATGTCGGCGACGGTGGTCAATTTGTCGCGGGGGCGCTCGTCGCCGCCGCGGGCGATCTCTGCGGCGTCGATGGCCTTCCAGCCCTCCGCGTCGACCATCGCGGGTTGACGGATGCGCACCAGTTTGTCCAGGGCGGCCGGCTTGCCCGCCGGGTCGGTCAACAAGCCGTCGTTGTAGTCGGCGACCAGGTTGTGCACGGTCTGTGCCGCACACGACTTGTTCGTTCCGATGAAGCCGGTCGGGCCGCGTTTGATCCAGCCCGCGACGTAGCTACCCGGCGCCCCGATGACCCGGCCGCCGTCATTAGGCACCACCGCACCGGACTCATCGAACGGCAGCCCACGAATCGGCTTGCCGCGGTAGCCAATTGAGCTCAACACCAGACCGGCCGAGAGCTGACGCACCTCATCGGTACCAGTCGCGGTGAACTCCACACCGTCGGCGCGGCCCTCCCCCACGACGCGGTTCGGAGTCAGCTGGTACGCCAGCCTGATACGTGGCCGCGTCGCCGGGGCCGACGCGTCGCCCAGCTTGCTCAGGACCTCGAGTTTGTTGCGTGTCAACGGATCTGACGCCTGGGCCAGATCACGCAGCACCAGATCGTGATCGGCCGCATCGAGCACCACCTCGCACGTCGACGTCAGGCCGATGAGTTCGGGCAGCGTGAACGCCGACTGCGCGGGGCCCCTGCGGGCCGCAATCATCACCTCTTGGACCGCCGATGCCCGCAGCGCGGCCAGCGCGTGGTCGGAGATGTCGGTGCGGGCCAGCACGTCCGGGTCGGTCGTCAAGATTCGCGCGACGTCGAGGGCGACATTGCCGTTGCCGACGATGACCACCCGCTCGTGCCCCAAATCGACTGGCAGATCAGTGTATTCGGGATGGCCGTTGATCCATGCCACGACCTCGGTGGCGGTGGCGGTGCCCGGCAGTCCCATACCGTCGATGTCGAGTCGACGGTCGTTGGGCGCGCCGATGGCATAGAGCACCGCGTGGTGGTGGGCCAGCAGTTCGTCGTGGGTCAGGTCCGATCCCACCTCGACGTTGAGATAGAACGTAAATCCAGCCAACCGCGTCACTTTGTCGAACAGCTTCGTCACCCGCTTGGTGCTCTGATGGTCGGGGGCGACCCCGGCGCGCACCAGCCCGTACGGGGTTGGCAGCCGTTCGAAGACGTTGACCCGCACCCCGCGCTGGGTGAGCAGTTCGTCGGCGGCATACATGGCCGCGGGTCCGGAGCCGACGATCGCGACCGTCAGTGGGCCACCCCCGCGGGCGTCAACGAACGGCGCCTCGATGACCGGCGCCAGCTTGGACGTCGGCGGTACCTTCTCGTCGGCGGCCCGCTCCGGATAGAACGCGGCGTTGAGCGCGACGAACGGCAGCTGCTTGGGCTCCAGCCGGCTCTCGGGCGCGATCGCCCCGACCGGACAGGCCGATACGCATGCGCCGCAGTCGACGCACGCCGCCGGATCGATGTAGAGCATCTCGGCGGTGGCGAAGCCCGGCTCGTCCGGTGACGGGTGAATGCAGTTCACCGGGCAGGCGTACACACAGGACCCGTCGCTACAGCACGACTGGGTGATCACGTGGGGCATAGGTACCTAGGCGACGGCGACCACGTGCTGGCGCTGCGGTTCGCTGCGATAGCGGCTGGGCCTGCCGTCGATCTTGCAGATCCGCCAGACCAGCTTGGCGATCGGGTTGATCAGCCCTGTGTCGTGGCACAGCATCCGGACGTCGCCGAACATGTCGCGCAGCATTTGCCGGGACTCCGGCGACCGGAAGAACACTTCCTTGCGCACCGAGCGGGGGATGTCGAATTTCTTCCAGAACGCTCGCGGCGGAACGATGATCGCCGAACACAGGATCCGCATCGTCAGCGGGACGTATAGCGACAACCAGAACCGCTTTCGCCGCGGCAGATGCGGAATCCGCTTGCGCAGGTACTCGTGCGCGAACGAGATGTGGCGGGCCTCCTCGGCGACGTGGATGGCCATCACCCGCTCCATGATCGGGTGCAGTGTCTTGCCTTCGCGCAGAACGTTTTTCTGGGTGTGGTCGATGGGCTCCTCGCCCGCGAGAATGCCGACCCAGAACGGGATCGGCAGCGGACCGGCGACCAGTGGGATCAACGGCTGGACCCACTTCAGCAGCCGGGGCATACCCGGCACGTCGACACCGATGCGGTTCACCATCTCCTGAAACATCATGGTGTGGTTGCACTCTTCGACCGCCTCGTGCAGGCAGTACCGGTACTCCGGCGAGCCGTTGGGCGTCCAGAAGGAATACTCCATCAAGCCACGAATCAGAATCGACTCGAAGTGCAGGCCGACCTTGGCGACATTGGCCTGTCGCCACATGCCGATCTCGATCTGCCGTTCCTTCGATTGCGCCTGATACCAGGGATGCCGGCCGAACGGATCGGTCCCAGGCAGGATCCAGCGCTCGTCGTTGTCGGCCACAGCGAACTCCGGGGAGTTCCAATCGATGTCCGTGTACGGATTGAAGTTGCGCCGCACCGACCCCTCGGACAGTGTGGTGAGCATGTCTACGTACTCGGTGTCATCGCGCACTTCCATATTGCGCTGCCATCGTCGAACTAGACGCGTGCGAGCCATTCGAAGCCTCCTATGAGGTTTACATTGACCGGCTAGATGTACAACGGTACCGCAGGTATCGCATAAATGTCCATCCCAGAATGCTGTGTTTGCTAGAGGACCGTTGAAATGGTCGAGTTGAAGACCGAATCCGAGATCGAAGCCATGTCTGCGGCCGGTGCGGTCGTGGCCGAAGCGCTGCGCGCGGTCGTCGCACACGCCGCCCCCGGCCGCTCGACCGCAGAGCTCGACAAGGTTGCTGCCGATGTGCTGGCCCGCCACAGCGCGGGCTCGCCGTTCCTGAACTATCACCCGCGGTGGGCGCCGAGTCCCTTCCCGGCGGTGCTGTGCGTATCGGTCAACGACGCCGTCGTGCACGGCATCCCCAACGGCCAAGTGCTCGCCGAGGGCGACCTGGTGTCCGTCGACTTCGGCGCCACGCTGCGCGGGTGGTGCGGCGATGCGGCGCGCAGCTTCATCGTGGGAACGCCACGCGCCCAGGACGCCGCCCTGATCGAGGCGACGGAGGCGGCATTGGCGGCGGGCATCGCAGCGGTGCGGCCCGGCAACACGCTGGGCGACGTCGGGCACGCGATTGCCGCGGTCGCCCACGGCGCGGGGTACGGCCTGCTGGCCAACCACGGCGGCCACGGCATCGGCCGCACCATGCATGAGGATCCGCACGTGCCCAACGAAGGCCACCCCGGCAAGGGCATGCGGCTACGGCCGGGCCTGGTGATCGCGATCGAACCGATGCTGATCGCCGACGGCACCGACGACTACACCCACGACCCGGACGGGTGGACGCTGCGCACCGCATCGGGTGCCCGCGCCGCGCACAGCGAGCACACGGTCGCGGTCACCGCCGGCGGGGCCCGCATCCTCACCAACTAACCTGAAACACATGGCCGAACTGACGATTCCCGCCGACATCAAGCCCACCGACGGTCGTTTCGGCTGTGGACCGTCCAAGGTCCGGCCGGAACAGCTGAAGGCGCTGGCCGAGGCGGGCGACCTGTTCGGAACCTCCCACCGGCAGGCCCCGGTCAAGAACCTCGTCGGACGTGTCCGTGACGGGCTGCGCCAACTGTTCTCCCTGCCCGACGGCTACGAGGTCATCCTCGGTAACGGTGGCTCGACGGCGTTCTGGGACGCCGCGGCGTTCGGCCTCATCGACAAGCGCTCGCTGCATCTGACCTATGGCGAGTTCAGCTCGAAGTTCGCCTCGTGCGTCGCCAAGAACCCGCTCGTCGGCGACCCCGTGATCGTCAAAGCCGATGCCGGCAGCGCGCCGAAGCCGCAGTCGGACCCTTCGGTCGACCTCATCGCCTGGGCGCACAACGAGACCTCGACCGGGGTCGCGGTGCCGGTGCAGCGGCCCGACGGGTCCGGTGACGCATTGATCGCCATCGACGCCACGTCGGCGGCAGGTGGCCTCCCCGTCGACATCGCCGACGCCGATGCTTACTACTTCGCGCCGCAGAAGAATTTCGCAAGCGACGGTGGGCTCTGGCTGGCGGTCCTGTCGCCCGCGGCACTGGCCCGCATCGAGGCGATCGCCGGCTCCGGCCGCTGGGTGCCCGACTTCCTGTCGCTGCCGATCGCCGTCGAGAACAGCCTGAAGAATCAGACGTACAACACCCCGGCGATCGCCACGCTCATCCTGCTTGCCGAACAGATCGATTGGTTGCTGGGCAGCGGCGGCCTGGACTGGGCCGTCAAGCGCACCGCGGATTCGTCGCAGCGGCTGTACTCCTGGGCGGAGGCGTCGACATTCGCCACGCCGTTCGTGACCGATCCCGAACTGCGCTCGCAGGTGGTCGGCACCGTCGATTTCTCCGACGACGTGGACGCGGCAGCGGTCGCCAAGGTGCTACGGGCCAACGCCATCGTCGACACCGAGCCGTACCGCAAACTCGGCCGCAACCAGCTGCGTGTCGGCATGTTCCCTGCCGTGGAGCCCGACGACGTCAGCGCCCTCACCCAATGCGTCGATTGGGTGGTAGAGCGCCTCTAGCACCCGCTATCCGGGCAGTCCCTGCTCTTCTTTCGGCAGCGGGGCCGGACCGGTCATAACGGGCACGGCCTTGCTAATTGCCGGGGCGGTCGCCGGTGTGGTGGTCGCGCTCGCTGTCACACCGGTTTGCATGGTCGAATCGGCCACGGAATAACTGGCCTGAGTTACCGCCACTACGACGGCGCCCATACCGACGACCGCACTCGCCACGATCGCGCTCAAAAGCCTGATTTCACGTGCGTTCACTGCTGCTCCTTCACCCCGAGGGCGTCACTCCCCTGGGGTAAATCGAGCGGCGGTAGCCGAATATTCCATCCCGTCCACGTCACTGCGCCAGGCATAGCGGTACCGCAAACTGGCCGCAGAACGCCTCTGACCTCGGGCGTGTCTACCGGGTAACGACCAGATAACGCAGTAGGGTCCTGCTAATCGGGCTTGGCGCCTAGCCCGGAGGAGGTCGATATGCGGAAACTCAACGTCGTCGGACTCGACGTCGATGGCAAACGAATCATCTGCGAGGCCGACAGCTCCGGCGAGAAGTTCATCCTGCTGTCCGACGACCGGTTGCGTGCCGCCGTGCGCGGCGAGAAGACCTGCTCGAGTTCATCCCAATCCGACACCGAGGTCCAAAGCGTGCTGCGTCCCAAGGAGATTCAAGCAAAGATCAGGGCGGGCGCCTCTGTCGAGCAGGTTGCCACGGCTGCCGGTGTCGACATCGGGCGGGTAGAGAGGTTTGCCCATCCGGTGTTGCTGGAGCGCTCCCGCGCGGCCGAACTGGCAACCGCTGCTCATCCTGTGCTTGCCGACGGCCCGTCGGTGCTGACCCTGTTGGAGACGGTGACGTCGGCGCTGGTGGCGCGCGGGCTGGATCCAGACGGCACCAACTGGGACGCGTGGCGCAACGAGGATGGCCGCTGGACGGTGCAGATGGGCTGGAAGGCCGGCCTGTCCGAGAACGTCGCGCACTTCCGGTTCACGCCGGGCGCGCATGGCGGAACCGTGACCGCGTTCGACGACACGGCATGCGAGCTGATCGACCCCGACTTCGCCAGGCCGCTGCGGCCGCTGGCCCCCGTCGCTCAACTCGACTTCGAGGAGCCGGAGCCGCCCGCCGCCGCACCCGAGCCACCGCAAGAGCCGAAGCCGGCGCGGGCCCGCAAGGGTAAGCCGCCTGTCCCCGCGTGGGAGGACGTGCTTCTCGGCGTGCGCTCCGGCGGCCAGCGCTGACCTCGCCTTGACCTGAAGT
>JAVRPX010000598.1:0-8234 GCA_032161985.1 Mycobacterium sp. | reverse complement strand
ACTTTGTGCTCGCGCTCTTCGGTGTCGGCGGCGGCGAGGGCTTCGGACTTCGTAGCGGTGGTCCACTCGCGATCATCTTCTCGCTGGTCTGCATCGGTCTGGCGGCATTCATGTTCCTGATCGACTTTGACCAGGCCGACCAGGCGATCCGCGCAGGCGCGCCGGAGAAGGCCGCATGGGGCATCGCCCTCGGTCTGACTGTGACGCTGGTCTGGCTGTACCTGGAGGTCCTGCGGCTGCTCAGTTACTTCAACAACAACTAGCAGCCTTACGCGAGAAAGCCCGGCACGTAACGTGCCGGGCTTTTTCTTGCGCCATGCGCCAAGTGTGCGGTTTCGGTTGCGAAACACCCCGTGCGAGGCGTACACATTCGCACACTCGGGCGAACGGAGGAGCTAGCTGAGTCGCTCGATGATCATCGCCATGCCCTGGCCGCCGCCGACGCACATCGTCTCCAGACCGAATGTCTTGTCGCGCGTCGTCAGGTTGTTCAGCAGTGTGGCGGTGATCCGCGCGCCCGTCATGCCGAACGGATGGCCCAACGCGATCGCACCGCCGGACACGTTGAGCTTGTCGTGGTCCATGCCCAGCTCACGGGCCGACCCAAGCACCTGCACCGCGAACGCCTCGTTGATCTCGTAGAGGTCGATGTCGTCGATCGTCATGCCTGCGTTGGCCAGCGCCTTACGCGTGGCCTCGATCGGACCCAGGCCCATGATCTCCGGTGACAGCCCGGACACGCCCGTCGCGACGATGCGCGCCAACGGCTTCAGCCCCAGCTCCTTGGCCTTCGCATCCGAGACCACCACCACCGCGGCGGCGCCGTCGTTCAGCGGGCAGGCATTGCCCGCAGTGATCGTGCCATTGGGCCGGAACACCGGCTTGAGCTGGCTCACCGCCTCATACGTGGTGCCCGCGCGTGGGCCGTCGTCCTTGGACACCGTCGAGCCATCGGGCAGCGTCACCGGCACGATCTCGCGCTCGAAGAAGCCGCTGTTGATGGCCTCTTCGGCGCGGTTCTGGCTACGGACGCCCCAGTGGTCCTGGTCTTCGCGGCTGATGCCAGTCAGTAGTGCGACGTTCTCGGCGGTCTGGCCCATCGCGATGTAGACATCCGGCATCACGCCGTCCTCACGGGGGTCGTGCCATTCCTCGGCCCCCGCGGAGGCCTGCACCGAGCGCTGCTCGGCGTCGCCAAACAGCGGGTTGTGCGAGTCCGGCCAGCCGTCCGATGTGCCCTTCGGGAACCGCGAAACCGTTTCCACCCCAGCGGAAACGAACGCGCTGCCTTCGCCGGCCTTGATCGCGTGGAATGCCATCCGCGTGGTCTGCAGCGACGACGAGCAGTAGCGGTTGACGGTGGTGCCGGGCAGGTAGTCGTAGCCGAGCTCAACGGATACCGCGCGGCCGATGTTGAAACCCGCCTCGCCACCGGGCTGTCCGCAGCCCATGATCAGGTCGTCCAGGTCGCGCGGATCAAGCGCAGGCACCTTGTCCAGCGCGGCACGCACCATCTGCGCGGCGAGGTCGTCGGGCCGCATGTTGACCAACGAACCCTTGCCGGCGCGGCCGATCGGCGAACGTGCGGTCGAAACGATGACGGCTTCAGCCATGGGGACTCCTCAGGAGCGTGCGGATCTAGAGAAAACTAGAGAAAACTTAGCTCGCTGGCACCACGATGGGCGCGGGCACCCCTGTCGAACGCCGCCACAGCCTGCTCAAACTGCCGACCCTGGCGAGTAGCGAGCCACCGTCCGCGAATCGCGACTCGAGCGCCTCTTCGGGCTGTGTCCCACCGATGAACTCGCCCAACGCATTACACAGCGCGGGCAGCAACTGCTTGGCCGCCAGCGCATACCCGGCCGCCGATGGGTGGAACATGTCGTGGCTGAAAAGCTGCTCCGGCGCCTTGCGGAACTCCGGCGCCAACAGGTCGGAGAATGGAACCGGCGCACCGCCCGCCGAGCGGACGGCCGACGCCTGGGCCCGGGCCAGGCGCAGCCCGCGGCTGCGCGCCACCCAGCGCAGTGGTTGCGGGATCGCGGTGATGACGCCGAAATCCGGGCATGTCCCGACCACGACGACGGCGCCGCTGGCCTGCAGGCGCCGCACCGCCCGGCCCAAGCGGCGCGCCGAGGGGCCGATGCCGTTCGGCTTGGTGATGTCGTTGGCGCCGATCATGATCACCGCCGCATTCGGCGGCGGCCCGGCCACGAACATCGCGTCGATCTGGCCAGACAAACCCTTGGACGTCGCACCGACGATGGCCTTGGTGCTCAGCCGGACGCGCTGACCGGACGCTTCGGCGAGCCCCTGCGCGATCAGCACACCGGGCAGTTCGTCGCCGCTGCGGCAGCCATAGCCGGCGGCGGTCGAGTCGCCGAAGGTCATCAGGTGCAGGTCGAACGGCACCCCCCGGTGCCACCGCTCGACCGGACCGCCGCCCGGCGAGTACACGCCATCTGCGCGTGGCGGGATGTCCCATGACTTGGGTATGACACGTCGGGCCTGGTCAGCTTGCCCGCTCAGCAGGTTGCGCGCTCCGACATAGACGGAGCCCGTCGACGCTAGTCCGGCCGCCGCCGCCAGGGCGATGGTCGACCGACGCCCTACACGAATGCCCACGGGACAAGTTTATGTGGAATTCCCGCGCTCTCCGCGTGGCAAGACCCGATCCGGGGTCACGGTGCGGTATCAAGTCCGGTATCGATTTCAAATCGTTGATTGTTGAATCGGTTATAGGGTGTCAAGCTAATCTGGTTGGGTTAGCCCAGTAAACCTGGAGCACCCCGGCACTACGATGGCGTAGGAGTGGTGGCGATGACGGCACCGAGCAAGGTATCCAGAGCGTCGCATGCCGGCGTCAGCCCAGCTAGGTCGCGTAAACCGCGCAGATTTCCAGTCAGCGACGGCGCGCCTCTAGAGGTCGTCGAGGACGGTCCAAGCATGGCGGGACGCCTCACTGCATTGGCGGCTCTGCTAACTATTCGGCAAACCCTAGCTATCGGCAGCCATTTCCCACGCCTGCCGTGGCCATGGGGATTGGTCGATTTAGTCGCCCGCGTCGTGCGGCCCGCCCCTGGCAGCGTGCGCGCCACCATTGCCTTGCCGAACTGCACCGCGCAGCTTGTTCGCGCCGGCGGCGTGCTTCCCGCCGACGGCAACCACAGCGTCATCCTCTACATGCATGGCGGGGCGTTTCTGACCTGCGGCGCCCACTCGCACGGCCGACTGGTGACCGCATTGTCGCGCTACGCCGACAGCCCGGTGCTCGTCGTTAACTACCGAATGATCCCGAAGCACTCCGTGGGTTTGGCGCTCGATGACTGCTACGACGCCTACAAGTGGCTGCGCCTGAAGGGCTACGACCCGGACCAGATCGTGCTGGCCGGTGACTCCGCCGGCGGCTATCTGGCGCTGGCTCTGGCCGAGAAGTTGCAACTCGAGGGTGAAGAGCCGGCCGCGATGGTTGCGATGTCGCCGCTGTTCGAGATCGACAACGAAACCCGGGCGAACCACCCGAATATCCGCAGCGACGCGATGTTCCCGCCGAAGGCGTTCGATGCGCTAACAGATCTGATCGAGGCCGCCGCCGAACGACACGTTATCGACGGAAAGCCGGAGGAGGTCTACGAGCCGCTCGACCACATCGAGCCCGGCCTTCCGCGCACGCTGATTCACGTGTCGGGTTCCGAAGTGCTCGTCAGCGACGCGCGCAAGGCCGCCCACATGCTGGCCGCGGCCGGGGTGCCCGTCGAGGTGCGGGTCTGGCCCGGTCAGATGCACGTGTTCCAGCTGGCGGCACCTGCGGTGTCGGAGGCGACCCGGTCGCTTCGGCAGATCGGCGACTACATCCGAGAGGCCACCTGGTAGTCGATTCGCGGGCCTGAGACGATGGACACATGCGCATTGCTCGGCACGTCAGTGAGCTCATCGGCAATACCCCTCTGGTACAGCTGAACTCCGTTGTCCCCGACGGTGCAGGCACAGTTGCGGCCAAGATCGAATACCTCAACCCCGGCGGCAGCGCCAAGGACCGCATCGCGGTCAAGATGATCGACGCCGCCGAAGCCAGCGGTGAGCTCAAGCCCGGCGGCACGATCGTTGAACCGACGTCGGGCAATACCGGCGTCGGGCTCGCGCTGGTGGCTCAGCAGCGCGGGTACAAATGCATCTTCGTCTGCCCGGACAAGGTCAGCGAGGACAAGCAGAATGTGTTGCGCGCGTACGGCGCCGACGTCGTGGTGTGCCCGACGGCCGTGCCGCCCGATCACTCCGACAGCTACTACAGCGTCTCCAATCGATTGGTCGAGGAGATCGACGGCGCCTGGAAGCCCGACCAGTACTCCAACCCGATGGGGCCCGAGAGCCACTACGAGACGACCGGCCCGGAGGTGTGGGCCGATACCGACGGCAAGGTCACCCATTTCGTCGCAGGCGTCGGCACCGGCGGCACCATTACCGGCGCGGGCCGCTACCTCAAGGAGGTGTCCGACGGGAAGGTGCGCATCGTCGGCGTCGACCCGGAGGGGTCGGTGTACTCCGGCGGCACCGGGCGGCCGTACCTGGTCGAGGGCGTCGGCGAGGACTTCTGGCCGTCGGCCTACGACCCGTCGGTGCCCGACGAGATCATCGCGGTGTCCGACGCCGATTCGTTCGAAATGACGCGGCGGCTGGCGCGGGAGGAAGCTCTGCTGGTCGGGGGGTCATGCGGCATGGCCGTCGTCGCCGCGGTCAAGGTCGCCGAGCAGGCCGGGCCGGACGCGTTGGTCGTCGTCCTGCTGCCCGACGGCGGACGTGGTTATCTCTCAAAGGTTTTCAACGACGCGTGGATGTCGTCCTACGGATTCCTGCGCAGCAGGCTCGACGGATCCGTCGAGGAGTCGACGGTCGGCGACGTGCTGCGCGGCAAGTCTGGGGCGCTGCCCGACCTGGTGCACACGCATCCATCGGAGACTGTGCGCGACGCGATCGGCATCCTGCGCGAATACGGAGTGTCGCAGATGCCGGTCGTCGGCGCCGAGCCGCCGGTAATGGCAGGCGAAGTCGCAGGCAGCGTGTCGGAGCGCGAACTACTGTCCGCGGTGTTCGAGGGCCGCGCGAAGCTTGCCGACGCGGTGTCGGTGCACATGAGCCCGCCGCTACCGCTGATCGGCGCTGGCGAACTGGTCAGCACCGCGGCCAAGACGCTGCGCGAATGCGACGCGGTGATGGTGGTCGAGGAAGGCAAACCGGTGGGCGTGATTACCCGCCACGACCTGCTCGGGTTCCTGTCCGACGGCATCATCCGTCGATAGGAGCGTGACACGCGGGGGTTATCGGGTTCTGCGCACCCGCATGATCAACTTCCGGGTGGAAAGCCCTGCCATTAGCAACCTCTCAGGTTAGGGTTAGCACGCTCGTTGCCAGCTAATTTCATTACTGGAAGGCGTCCATGACTGATCAACCGCCACCGCCCCCTGGTAACTACCCGCCACCGCCCCTTGGTAACTACCCGCCTCCTCCGCCTCCACCCGGTGGGTATCCGCCTCCTCCGCCACCTCAGGGCGGTGGTTACCCGCCTCCTCCGCCTCCGCCACCCGGTGGGGGATACCAGCCACCACCGCAGGCCGCGACGGGCTATCCGCCGCCGCCCGCCGCTGGTGGTCCGGCGCTGCCGCAAGAGGCCTACACGCCGTGGGGCACTCGTGTGCTGGCGTGGCTGATCGACATCATCCCGCTAGTGATCCTGGAAGGTATTGGTTACGGGCTGCTTCTCGGCACCCAGGAGACCGCCTGTGTCACCGACACGTCCGAGTACAACCTCGGTGAGTTCTGCGCGACGGGCGCGTCGACGATCGGTCAGGTGTCTATCGCCGTTACAGCGATCCTCGCTCTCGCCTACTGGATCTGGAATCTCGGCTACCGGCAGGGCACAACAGGCTCGAGCATCGGCAAGTCGATCATGAAGTTCAAGATTGTGAGCGAAAAGACCGGGCAGCCAGTTGGTTTCGGGATGTCCGTTGTTCGAGAGCTCATCTACTGGGCGGGTGCCGCTCTCTGCTTCGGCGTCCTATGGCTGGTCGCCGTCCTGTTCCCGCTGTGGGATCCCAAGCGCCAGACGTTGGTTGACAAAATTCTTGCCCACGTTGCGTTGCCGCTCTAGACGACATCCGGAAGGTTCTCATGACAGATCAGCCACCCCCGCCTCCTGGCGGGTACCCACCCCCGCCTCCTGGCGGGTATCCACCTCCACCTCCTGGCGGGTACCCACCCCCGCCTGGAGGGGGGTACCAACCGCCTCCGCAGCAGGGCGGTTATCCGCCGCCTCCACAGCAGGGCGGTTATCCGCCGCCTCCGCAGCAGGGCGGTTATCCGCCACCCCCACCCGGGGCGCCCGGATATCCGCCGCCGCCCGCAGCCCCGGTGCCCGCTCTGCCGAAAGAGGCGTATACACCGTGGATCACGCGAGTTTTGGCGTGGCTGATCGATAACGTTCCGGTGTTCATCGTTCTGGGCATCGCGTACGGCATCGCGTTCGGCACCGCCGACAACCAGTGCATCAGCACCGGTGAGTACAGCTACGGGGTGTACTGCACGTCGAGCTTCGGGGCGATCGGTGTGATCCTGCTTGGGCTTGGCTACATCGCGGCCCTGGCCTACTGGGTGTGGAACTGGGGTTACCGCCAGGGCACCACAGGGTCGAGCATCGGCAAGTCGATCATGAAGTTCAAGGTTGTCAGCGAAAAGACCTGGCAGCCAATCGGCTTCGGGTTGTCGATCGTGCGGCAGTTAGCACACATCGTCGACGGCGCCATCTGCTACATCGGTTACCTGTTCCCGTTGTGGGACGCCAAGCGTCAGACGCTGGCCGACAAGATCATGGCGACGGTGTGTGTGCCGCTTAACCCGCAGCCGCTGCCGCCGGGTCCGCAGTCGCAGCTGAACCCACAACCCTTACCCCCACAGCAGTAACGAGGTTCATCGGAGGGCGCTGATCCCGGTCAGCGCTGCTCCGATGAATCACCTGAAAGCGCTGACACCGGTAAGCGCCTCGCCGATAACCAACTGATGCACCTCCGACGTGCCCTCGTAGGTCAGCACCGATTCAAGGTTGTTGGCGTGCCGGATCACCGGATACTCCAGCGTTATCCCGTTGGCGCCCAACAGCGTCCGGCACTGCCGGGCAATCTTGATCGCTTCGCGCACGTTGTTCAGCTTGCCGACGCTGACCTGTTCCGGGCGGATGCGACCGTCGTCCTTGAGCCGCCCCAGATGCAGCGCAAGCAACTGTGCCTTGCCGAGCTCGACGGCCATGTCGGCCAGCTTGGCTTGCGTCAGTTGGTATCCCGCCAGCGGCTTGTCGAACACCTCTCGGGTGCCGACGTAGTCCAGCGTGGTTTGCAGGCAGTCGCGCGCAGCGCCGACGCTGCCGAACACGATGCCGAACCTCGCCTCCGACAGGCAGGCCAGCGGACCGGAAAGGCCGTTCGCGTCGGGCAACTGGGCGTCGGCGGGCAGCCGGACATCGTCGAGATGCAGCTCGGACGTGACGGACGCGCGCAGCGACAGCTTGTGCGTCATGTCCCGCGCCGAAAAGCCGGGAGTGCCTGCAGGCACGACGAAGCCGATGATGCCCTCCTTGGATCGGGCCCAGACGATCGCGACGTCGGCGATCGATCCGTTGGTGATCCACATCTTCGAGCCGTTGAGGATCCAGTCCGAGCCGTCGCGGCGGGCGGTGGTGCGCATGCCCGCTGGGTTGGAGCCGAAGTCCGGCTCGGTCAGCCCGAAGCAGCCGATGACGTCGCCGGTGGCCATGCCGGGCAGCCATTGGTTGCGCTGCTCCTCGCTGCCCCAGCGGTAGATCGCGAACATCGCCAGCGAGCCCTGCACCGACACCAGGCTGCGCAGGCCGGAATCGATGGCCTCGAGCTCCTGGCACACCAGCCCGTAGGCCGTCGCGGTGGAGCCCCCGCACCCGTAGCCCTTCAAATGCATGCCGAGCACGCCGAGCTTGCCCAGGTCAGCGGCCAGCTCGCGGACCGGTACCTCGCCGGCCTCAAACCAGTCGGCGATGTGCGGGCGCAGCCGCTGCTCGCCGAACCGGCGCACCGTCTGCCGCAGCTCGATGTCTTCGGGCGTCAGCAGCGAGTCGAGGTCGAGCAGGTCTTCGAGGCGGGTAGGCATGGTCCATGTCTACACCCCGGTGAGCGGCCATCTGGACCTCGATACCCTGGTCCGTGATGACTGAA
>JAVRPX010000597.1:0-5943 GCA_032161985.1 Mycobacterium sp. | reverse complement strand
CCTGATAGCTCGGAAACAGCACAAACGGGTTCGCGGTCAGCTCGAGACCGATCATCAAACCGATCGGCCGGGGGAAGACCTGAGCGGAGATGTCGCCGCCTGCGGCATTCGCCTTCTCGACCATCGTCATGGCTTCCGGCCACAGCGGGTCGCCGCTGTTGAGGACAAGCAGCGTGAACGTGACCGGCAGGCCGACCTCGCCTGCTGCGTCGAACACCTGCTGCAGCACGCGCTCGAAACCACCCGCGGGAATGTCGGGCACGAACTGGATCAGCCCGCCGCCGCCGTCGGCGATCCCGCGCGCTATCTCGAGTATCTCGTCTGCGACGGCGTCGTAGCTGGGTATCTGCTGACCGCTGTCGGTGCGGTGAGTGGCCAACCGCGACGACGCGAATCCCAGCGCGCCCGCCTCGATCGCCTCGGCAGCAAGCTTGCGCATCAATGCGAGATCCTCTGCGGTGGCCGGCTCGCGGTTGGCGCCGCGCTGGCCCATCACGTACACCCGCAGCGGCGAGTGCGGCAGATACGCGGCCACGTCGATATCGCGTTGACGTGAGTCCAGCGCGTCCAGGTACTCGGGGAAGGTCTCCCAGTCCCATGGCAACCCGTCGACCATCACGACGCCGGGGATGTCCTCCACACCTGCCATCACGTCGACGAGCGTGTCGTGGTCGGAGGCGCGGCACGGCGCGAAGCCGACGCCGCAGTTGCCCATCACCGCGGTCGTCACGCCGTGTGCCGACGACGGGGTCATGCGCTCGGACCAGATGGCCTGCCCGTCGTAATGCGTGTGCAGGTCTATGAATCCGGGGGTGACGAGCAGCCCGGTCGCATCGATCTCGCGTGTTCCGGTACCGTCCACCGCGCCGACGGCGGCGATGACGCCGTCGGAGATTGCGACATCTCCGACGTAGGGTTGCGTGCCGAGGCCGTCAATTACGGTGCCGTTACGGATGACTAACTCATAGGCCATCAGCTGAATGTACGACGGTGTCCCCGAGTCAGGCCAGGAACGGACCATGCCAGGATGTATTTGTGATCGACCACTTCGGGTTTAACTGCAGCGATTTCAGCAAATCCAAGGAGTTCTACGACCGAGTCCTCGGGGTGCTGGGCTACACGCGTCAGATGGACTATGAGGTGGCCATCGGCTACGGCCGCGACGGCAAGCCGGACTTCTGGATTGCCGACGGCAAACAGATGGGTCCCAACCGGGAAATGCACGTCGCGTTCCAAGCTGCCGACATCGACGCCGTGAAATCTTTCTACGAAGCGGCGCTCGAGCTGGGTGCCGAGTCGCTGCACGCGCCACGTTTGTGGCCGGAGTACCACCCCGGATATTTCGGCGCTTTCGTCCGCGATCCGGACGGCAACAACGTCGAGGCCGTGTTCCACGGCGCAATGGCTGACAGTTAGCCATGGTCCGACAGTTGAAGTCCATCAACGTCCTGATCTGGGTGGCGTTGCTTGTTGTCGTGACAGCCGTCGGATGCGGCGGCGATGCCCCGGCCGCCACGTCGGCCGATGGCCTGGAAGTCTCGGAAGGGCCGAAGTTGGCCGGCGACTACACCGGCGCCGGGCCGGGCACGCTCGTTTCGGCCCATGTATTGCAGGACATAGACATTGATCTGCGCGACTCGTCAAGTCTTGCCGCGCGAATGACTTACACGTCGACGTCCGGAATCGACAATAGATACTTCACCGTCAGCGGAGCGGTGTTCATCCCGCGGGGGCAAGCTCCGCAAGGAGGCTGGCCCACCGTCGCCTTCGGTCACCCCACCACCGGCATTCAACCGAATTGCGCGCCGTCGCTGTCATACGACCTGCTGGGTTCGTCCTCGACCATTACCGGCCTGCTGCGGGCAGGCTTTGCGGTGACGGTGCCGGATTACCAAGGCCTCGGATCCAAAGACATCTACCATCCCTACCTCGACTCGACCACCGCAGGTTTCAACCTGATCGACTCGGTGCGCGCGGCACGCAAACTAGTCCGGGACCTTTCGGTCCGCTGGGTCGGTTTGGGCGCTGATCAGGGCGGGCAGGCGGCGTGGGCGGCCAACGAGTTGATCGTGGACTTCGGGGGAGGCCTGCAACAACTCGGCTCGATCAGCGTCGCCCCCTTCACCGACGTAGAGGACCTGGCCGATGCGGCGGCGGCCGGCACATTGACCAAAGATCAAGAGCTGCTGCTGATCCAGTACCTCGCGGCGCTCGAGCAGGAATACCCGGGCTTCGATCTTGACGCATTTCGTCGCGGAATCGTCCAGCAGCAATGGGATGTGCTGCTGGCATGTCAACGCCCGGCGGTGCGCGAACGACAGGCGGTGGTCGACCAGATCACGCCCGATGATCTTCGCCCGGCGACTCCCGACGCCGTGGAAACCCTACGCGGATACCTGCGCAAGACGAGCCTCCCGCAAGGAGTGGCGTACGCGCCGATGTGGGTCATCTATGGCAGCCAGGATCCGTTGGCTCCGCGGCCGTGGACCGAGCGGGCGATCGAGCGCGCGTGCGGATTCAACGACACGGTTCAGATCGAGCTCCAGGCTGACGGGCGTCCGCAAATCGACCTTCCACGTACGATTGAGTGGATCAACGCACGCCTCAACGGCGATCCTCCTGTCAACGACTGCCCGGCATTCAGGGCAGGTTTGCAAGGGACAGAGCCGCCAACCGAGGCGCCCGCACCTGATGAAGAAACGACCCAAGAACAAACGGTCGAGGAACAGACAACAGAGGAATCAACCGCGGTGGCGACCACAACCTCAGCTCCCACGACAACTGCCGCACCAACGTCAACTGCCGCACCAACGACAACCGTTGCTCCAACGACAACCGAACAGCTGCCGAGCCAGCATCTGCCCGCCGAGGCAGGGGGATGACGGCGGAGTCCGTCGCCTCCGATCTCTCGCTCGTGCACGGCTGGCCGCCCATAGCCATGCAAGCCGTCGCGGCGGTCGTTCTGGTGTTGGCGGTCGGATGGCGGTCCCGGCGCTGGTGGACAGTCTGGGTACCGGTGGCGGTAGTCGTTGGTGTGACGGCTGCCCTGGCAGTTCGGTGGTACATCGGCCATCAAGGCTGGACCGGTGATCCTCCGCCATTTCTACTGTGGTTGTGGGTCGGTCTCACCGGGCTCGCGATTGCCGTGCTACTGCTGGGGTGGCGCGGGACGCGGTGGGGGCACCGGGTGGTGTCGGTGCTGGCAATTCCATTGTCATTGGTCTGCGCCCTGGTCGTGGTGAACCAATGGCTGGAGTACCTGCCGACTGCGGGCGCCGTCTGGGATCGCGTCACCGGTGCGCCCTTGACCCGGCAGACCGACCAAGCCGGTGTGTCGGAAATGCAGCGGCAGGGCGTGGCGCCCGCCAAGGGAACAATCGTGTCGGTCACCATTCCCGACGACGCGTCGGGGTTCAAGCACCGCGAGGAGCTCGTGTACCTGCCGCCGGCCTGGTACGCCAGCAACCCGCCACCTCGTTTGCCGGTGGTGGTGATGATCCACGCAGAGTTCGGGCATCCAACCGATTGGCTGGTCGGCGGAAAGGCGCTGGAGGCGCTCGACGATTTCGCCGCCGCACACGGCGGTGTCGCGCCGGTTGCGGTGTTCGCCGACTCCAGCGGGACGTTCAGCAACGACACCGAGTGCGTAAACGGCCCGCGCGGTAACGCCGCCGATCACATCACCAAAGATGTTGTGCCCTATATGATTACGAACTTCGGCGTGAGCAACGATCCAGCGAGCTGGGGGATCGTCGGGTGGTCGTCGGGTGGAACCTGCGCGGTGACGTTGACAGTGAAGTACCCGGAGCTGTTCAGCGCCTTTGTCGACATCGACGGCCAGAAGGGTCCCTATGCAGGCACGGATGAACAGACGATGGCGCGGTTGTTCGGCGGTGACGCCGAGGCTTGGGCGGACTTCGATCCCAGAACCATCATGGCCAGGCATGGTCGCTACACCGGTGTGGCGGGATGGTTCGCGGTCTCCCATGAAACCCCGACCGTCTACCGCGACGGCTCGGCCGACATCAACGCCGAATTGCCACCCGAGCTTGATGCTGAGACCAACGTCTTGAACCCGGCCGCGACGGCCAACTACATGTGCGAGCTGGCCAGCGTCCATGGCATCGCGTGCTCGGTGGTCGCGAATGCCGGCAAGCACGACTTCAACAACGCCGGAGCCACCTTCGCGGCCGCATTGCCCTGGCTGGGCGGACGGCTTGGCACGCCGGGGGTGCCGCGGATTCCGCTGCCGGGCGCGGCGGCTGGCTGAGGCGTCGCTGTCATCAAGGCCCGGAGGGCCCAGGTAGCGTCAGCCGCATGGCTGACTCTGATGCGGCAGCGGTCCGCGAACTGCTGCGGGACTCGTTCACCCGGCTCATCGAGCACGTCGAGGAGCTGACCGACGGGTTGACCGACGAGTCCGCGTTCTTCCGTCCGACGGGCGCCGCCAACAGTATCGCCTGGCTGATCTGGCACAGCGCCCGCCAGCAGGACGCCCAGCTGTGCGACATCGCGGGCATCGAGGAGGTCTGGACGCGCGACGGCTGGGTGGACCGGTTCGCGCTCGACCTCCCGCGCGACGACACCGGTTACGGCCACGGCCCGGACGACGTAAGCAAGGTGCGCGCGTCGGCCGATCTGCTGGCCGGCTACTACCACGGTGTGTACAAGGCGTCGCTTGAATACATCGCATCGGTGACGCCCGACGAGCTGAGCCGCATCGTCGACACGCGGTGGAATCCGCCGGTCACCGCCAGCGTGCGGCTGGTCAGCATCGTCGATGACGCCGCCCAGCACTTGGGCCAGGCCGCCTACGTGCGGGGCATCGTCCGCTGAGCATGCTGCTCCGCCTATGGCCGCCGATCGCCGTGGCGGCAATGCTGCTGCTGGGGTGGGCGGTAGGTAGCGGGTCAACGTCGGTGGACGACTGGTTCCACCAGTACGGCGTCGGCGCCGCCAAACGGCTTCTGTTCTTCACCGATCCACGAGTGCTCGCTGTCCTGGTTGCGGGCTGCGTTGTCGTCGCGCTGTATCAAAGGCGGTGGCGATTGGCGGCCGCGACGGTGTTGTCGCCACCCACCGCGATCGCGCTTGCCCAACTCTTCAAGCGGTTGTTCGGCCGTCAAAACGACGGTGCTCTCGCGTATCCGAGTGGTCACACGACGACGATGGTCGTCGTTATGGGGATGGTCGTGTTGGTCGCGGGCGTCGCACTATGGGCGGTGCTCGTCGCGGTCGGTTACTGCCTGCTCGGAATGATCGGCCAGGCCGTGACGTATCACTACTTCACTGACACGGTCGGTGCGCTGCTGTTGGGCACGGCGATCGTATGCGTCGCAGCCCTCACTTTGGGACACGCACCCCACCGAACTTGACAGGTGTCAACCCCGGTGCGATCTGCGTCACAGCCGGTGGTTAACATGAGCCCATGACCGCGACGCCCGAAGTTGATCTGCCCGACACCAGCACCATCCGCAATCCTGCGACCGGTGCGGTGGCAGGCAAGGTGCGCTGGACCGACCCCGCCGACGTGCCCCGCATCGCGGCCGGGCTGAGGAAGGCCCAGAAGGAGTGGGAGGCTCGCGGCGCCAAGGGCCGCGCCAAGGTGATGGCGCGCTACGCGGTATGGATGGGGGAACACCGCGACGAGATCGAGTCGCTGCTGATCAAGGAGACCGGCAAGTCGGCCACCGACGCCGCGCAAGAGGTGCCGCTGCTGATCATGATCGCCTCGTACTACATCAAGACGATGGAGAAGGCGCTCGCGCCAGAATCCCGGCCCCCGTCGCTGCCGTTCCTGGCGATCAAGAAGGTGCAGGTGCACTACCGGCCGCGTCCGGTGGTCGGCATCATCGCGCCGTGGAACTATCCCGTCGCCAACCTGCTGATGGACGGCATCGCCGCGTTGGCCGCCGGCTGCGCGGTGCTGCTCAAGCCGTCGGA
>JAVRPX010000596.1:0-3200 GCA_032161985.1 Mycobacterium sp. | reverse complement strand
ATGCCCACGATTGGGTCCGCAGCCAGCTGAAGAGTCTCGGCGTGCACACGTTCGGCGATCTGGCCATCGACGACGACACCCTGCCCGCCGAGCAGCGCTACAAGCTGGTCGTCACGGTCGCCGATGTGACGACAGGGCAGTTGGTGCGGCTGCCATGGGACTACCGCAGGGTCTACGGCCTCGACCCCGATGAACAGTCGGTGGCCGATGCTGTCCGTGCGTCGATGTCTATCCCGTTCTTCTTTCGTCCCGTCACGCTGACCGCCTCAACCGGATTGACGTCCACCTTGGTCGACGGCGGAATCCTGTCGAACTTCCCGATCGACTCGCTCGACCGCACCGACCGCCGACGACCTCGTTGGCCCAGTTTCGGTGTAACGGTGTTGCCGAACCTGCCCGAGGGCAACGACAAGGTGATTCCCGCTCTGGCGCCAATCCGCCTCTTCGGCCCGCCGCATCTGTTGGAGAGCGTCATCACCACGGTGCTGGTCGGCCGCGATCAGGCGTATCTGAGTCAGCCGTGGGTGAGCGCCCGCACTATCCGGGTGGACTCGACCGACGTCGGCTTCCTCGACTTCGACATCTCGGACAACGAGATCGAAGCCCTGTACGCGAAAGGCTATGCCGCCGCAGAGAAATTCCTGTCCAGCTGGGATTGGGACGCCTACCTCGAGCGCTTCCGCTGATGGCGGTGGATCTTGCGGCGATCGTGCCGCTGCCGGCGGCGTATGTGGACAACGCCGCTGCGGCCTTCGGCCCATTGGCGGGGGAGGCGCCACTGGCGCGAGTCGTGCGGACGATGCGCGGCGAAGCCGTGGTGGCCGTCGCCGAGCCGCTGGTCGGCGCCGTCCACGAAAGCCTTGCGGCCCATGGGCTGTCAGCCGTCGGTGTCGCCGTGGCCGAGGACCCGGGCTCGCGGGCGCAATGCCTGGCCTCCGGGCTGCACTACCTCGAAGACCAGCCGCGCCATGTCCTTATTCACGACATCCGTCGACCCTTGGCGCCGGAGAGCGTTCGGGACCGGGTGATTGCCGGGCTGAAGGCCGGGGGCTGCGTCGTTATGCCGGTGCTGGCGGTTACCGACAGCGTGAAAGCCGTCGACGCAAGCGGCTCGGTGACGGGCACCCTCGATCGCTCCACGCTGCGGGCGGTGCAGTATCCGCGGGGTTTCACCGCCGGCCAATTGTCCCAGCTGCTGGCTGGGAACGCTGAAGATGAATTCGACGAGCTCGACGCGGTGCTTCGCACCGGCGCACCGATCACGCTCGTCGACGGGGACGCCGATGCGTTCGTTGTCGAATTGCCGAGGGACGCCGCGTTTGTCGAGGCGATCATCGCGTGCCGGCCTACCGCCGGCTGAGAAGGGCTTCCGCGACGGCGACGTCGTGCGCATAGGTCACCTTGAGGTTGGCCTCGTCGCCGGAAAAGGTGCGGACTTGTTCATCGGTGTATTTCTCGATGCACGACGACGTGTCGGTGCCGTCGAAACCTTCCGCGGCGGCGGCTCGATACGCGCGCAACAGTGGTTTCGCCCGAAACGCCTGCGGGGTTTGCACGCGCACCAATCGGCCTCTGCCGCTAGTTGATTCGACGCCAGCGGGTCCCATCTGCACCACACCGGGGATGGCTAATGCCGGGATCGCACCGCCGAACTCGCGTGCGACCGAGAGCGCGGTGCCGAACATGTCGCGGGCTGCCAGTGGACGGGCGGCATCGTGGATCAACACCACATCGACTGCACCCGATTCGATGTCCTTGGCGAGGTGGCGCAGCACGTTGAACTCGGAGGCGTGCCTGCTGTCCCCGCCCTCGACCAGTTCTACAGTCGCCTCCGGTAGTTCGGTCGTCACGGTGTCGTGCGCGAGGTCGCGCTCGCCGCGGCGATACACCAGGACGGTGCGCGCTATCTCCTGCACCTGCGTGACGGCATCCAATGACCAGGCCACCATGCTGCGGCCTGCCAGCGGCAGATACGCCTTGTTGCCTTCGGCGCCGACACGCGCGCCAAGGCCCGCGGCGAGCACCACACCGACGGCGTAGTGCCCCGGCGGTGTGCTCATGGCAGTTATTTTGGCACTGTGCGACGGCCGCCGGAGATCCTGATCTCGGGTGCCGGCATCGCAGGCCCTACGTTGGCGTACTGGCTGGCGCGGCGAGGGCATCGACCGGTGCTGGTCGAGCGCACCCCAGAGCTGTGCGTCGGCGGGCACGCGGTCGACATCCGCGGCACCGCCCTCGAGGTCATCGAACGGATGGGACTCGACACCGCGGTACGCGAGGCTCTGCACGCAGATCCTCAGCCTGTTGGCGGTGCGTCCCGACGGCAGGCGCACCTACGATGTGGCGCTGCGGCCGATGCGCGAGCCGCGCGGCGATCGGGAGATCGAAATCATGCGCGACGATCTGGTGCGCATCCTGTTCGACGCGGTGAGCGACGACGTAGAAACGGTGTTCGGCGAGTCGGTGCGCGCCCTGACGCAGGCCGACGGGCGGGTCGGGGTCGAGTTCGAGCGTGGCACGCCAAGGGAGGTCGATCTGGTCGTCGGCGCCGACGGCCAGCACTCGGGCATACGCGAGCTCACGATGGGCCCCGAGCGCGGGCTCACTCACATCTTGGCGCGTATCTGTCGATCTACACCGTCGACAATCTGCTTGGCCTGCGTGATCGCGCTGCGCTCTACAACGAACCCGGCCGCGCCGCAGCCATGTTCACGGTGCGCGGTAACCAGCGCGCGAAGGTGGTGCTGCTGTTCCGTAGCGCGCCGCTCGACGTCGATTTCGGCGATCCCGTCGCCCAACACGATGTGCTCCGCCAGCGCTTCGCGGGAATGGGTTGGCACACTTCTCGTTTGATCGACACTGTTGCCCGCGTCGCGGCTCGGCATCTTCACGCGTAACCAGTCGATGAGGGTGTTACCGTTGTTGGCCCGATTCGGGCGCGGCTTCGGTGGACGCATCGAACGCGCCTCGCGCGCAGTCACTCTGCCAGATTGAACGCCTTGCGGACCTTGGTCGGCTTGATGGTTGGCGTCGACGACTCGGTTCAGTCCTCTGCGTGGCGGTTGTAATCCCACTGCTCCAGGCGCACCTGCAGGTCGTACAGGCCCAGTGCGGCAAGCGGTGTGCCGACGGACATGCAGATCATCAGTAACGCGTTCATGGCTCTCTCGAGTCGTTCTTGGTCTTTCTGACGGAATGAA
>JAVRPX010000595.1:0-4401 GCA_032161985.1 Mycobacterium sp. | reverse complement strand
TCCGGAATCGGGTCGACGGCGACCACGTTCAGGCCGCGCTCCACCAGCCGCGTCGTCAGCTTGCCGGTGCCCGCGCCGAGATCGAGCACGTCGGAGGCGTCCGGCGGCAGCAGCCAGTCGATCGCTTCGGGGGGATAGGACGGTCGGCCCCGCTCGTATGCCGCGGCTTCCACGCCGAACGACAGTGAACGCTGCTGTGGTTCTGTCACCTTTGCGCCAACTCCAACGTCTCTCGGATCAACTTGCCGACCGCCTCGGTCTCCAGCAGGAACCCGTCGTGACCGTAGATCGAGTCCACCACTTTCAGCTCGGTACAGCCCGGCAACAGCTCGGCCAGCTCCTCTTGCAACCGCAGCGGATACAACCGGTCAGAGGTGATGCCGCCGACGACTGTCGGGACCGGGCAGCCGCGCAGCGCCGCCTCAACGCCGCCGCGTCCGCGGCCCACGTCGTGGCTCGAAAGCGCTTCGGTCAGCGCCACATACGTGCCTGCATCGAAGCGGGCCAACAGTTTGCGAGCCTGATACTCCAGATAGCTCTGCACGGAGTAACGTCCGCCCGTCGCCGGGTCCTCGGTGCCCTGGGGATCGTTGGCGAACCGGGTGTCCAATTCGACTTCGCCCCGATACGTCAGATGCGCGAACCGTCGAGCGATCTGCATGCCGAGGTCCGGCGAACGGCCGGTGCCGTAGTAGTCACCGCTGCACCAGTCCGGGTCGGACTTGATCGCCGCGACCTGCGTGCTCTGGGTGCCGATCTGGTCGGCGGTTGCGCGTGCCCCGACCGCAAGCACGAGTGCCGAACGCACCGCGTCGGGATGGCTGACGATCCACTCCAGCGCCCTGGCGCCACCCATGGAGCCGCCGACGACCGCGGCTACCTCGGTGATACCGAGCGCAGCCAGGGCGGCGACGTCCGCCTCGACCTGGTCACGCACCGACGCCAGTGGAAACCTCGAACCCCACGGTTTTCCGTCCGGCGCAGGCGAACTCGGACCCGTCGAGCCGCGGAAGCCGCCAAGCACGTTGGTGGCGATCGCACACCAGCGGTCGGTGTCTATCGGCGCGCCGGGTCCGGCGACGCCTTCCCACCAGCCCTCTGTCTCGTCACCAGGGCCTACCGGGCCGGTGATGTGCGAGTCGCCGGTCAGGGCGTGCAGCACGACGACCACGTTGTCGCGGTTGGGCGACAGTTCGCCCCACCGCTGCACGGCAATCGTTACGTCGTCGACGACGGCGCCGTTTTCCAAAGTCAGTGAGCCGATGTCGACGAGGCCGACTTCACCTTCGGCAGGCAGCGTTGCGGTACGCACATCGAAGACCGTCATCAGTAGGCCGCCGCGGTGTGCGGGTCCGTCGCTCCCGACGCACTGAACGGCTTCGCGGCGGCGAACCCTTGGTCCAGGTCGGCCAGGATGTCGTCGATGCCCTCGATGCCGACTGCGAGCCGCACCAGCCCGGGCGTCACACCGGTTGCGAGCTGCTCTTCCGGGGTGAGCTGCGCATGCGTCGTCGACGCCGGATGGATCACCAGCGACCGCACGTCGCCGATGTTGGCGACATGGCTGTGCAGCGTCAGTGCGTTGACGAACGCCTTGCCCGCGTCGATGCCGCCTGCCAGCTCGAAGGCGAGCACCGCACCGGTTCCCTTGGGCGCCAGCTTCTTTCCCAGCTCGTACCACGGGGAGGTGGGCAGTCCCGCGTAGTTCACCGAGGTCACGCCCGGATGCCCGGCCAGGTACTCGGCCACCTTCTGCGCGTTGGCCACATGTCGCTCAACGCGCAGGCTCAGCGTTTCTAGTCCCTGCGCGACCAGGAAGGCGTTGAACGGAGATGCGGCCGATCCGAGGTCGCGCAGCAGTTGCACGCGCGCCTTCAACGCAAACGCAGGCGGGCCCAACTCGGCGAACACCACACCGTGGTAGCTCGGGTCCGGTGTGGTGAAACCGGGGAACTTGCCGTTCGTCCAGTCGAAGGTGCCGCCGTCGACGATCACGCCTGCGATCGCGGCGCCGTGCCCGCCGAGGTACTTCGTCGCCGAGTGCACAACGATGTCCGCGCCGTGGGCCAGCGGCTGGATCAGGTACGGGGTGGCGACGGTGTTGTCGACGATCAACGGCACGTCGGCCTCATGCGCGATCGCGGCGACATTCGGGATGTCCAGGATGTCGTTCTGCGGATTGGAGATGGTCTCGGCGAAGAAGGCCTTGGTGTTCGGCCGCACGGCGGCACGCCAGGAGTCGAGGTCGTCGGGGCTCTCCACGAAGCTGACCTCGATGCCGATCTTGGGCAGCGTGTAGTGGAACAGGTTGTAGGTGCCGCCGTAGAGCCTCGGGCTGGACACGATGTGGTCGCCTGCGTTGGCGAGGTTGAGGATCGCGAAGTGCTCGGCGGCCTGACCGGACGCCAGGAACAGTGCCGCGACACCGCCTTCCAGCGCGGCGATGCGCTGCTCGACGACGTCCTGGGTGGGATTCATGATCCGGGTGTAGATGTTGCCTGGCTCGGCAAGGCCGAATAGCGCGGCGGCGTGCTCGGTGCTGTTGAACGTGTAGGACGTGGTCTGGTAGATCGGCAGGGCCCGCGCGTTGGTGGCGATGTCCGGCGTCTGGCCCGCGTGCACCTGCTTGGTCTCGAACGACCAGCGTGCGGTGGGGTCGTCGGGGGTGTTGTCGCTGCTCATGGGGTGTTCTCCTGATGTGATGGGGCCGGTTGGGCTGGGGTCGACGCACTCAGTAACAACTGCGCACGCCGGACCTCCACCTGTCTTCTCTGGGGGCCCGTCACAACGGACCCGCGCTTGCCGGTAGCCGGTTGGGGCTACTCAACCTGGTCAATCACCCGGGGCACCCCACCGCGGTTGGAGGGTTGCCGGCCAGCAAGCCGGGGCTTGACGCTGGCACTCATGACCGAAGAGAAGCGTATCGCATGCCGCTGAGTGGGTGCCAGCGGCGTGTTTTGTCCTCGCCGGTCGTGGTAATCCTCGCCGCGGCATCCGGCCGCAGACATCGGGAGAAACCACCCATCTTCGGCGCCAAGGGTGGACTGTGCCCAGACCCCTCTGTCACGCGTAGCGTCTTACAAAACGCGATACTGATAGCCGCCGTGACAACGAAGACGCCTGGAGAAGACAACATGAGCGCCGAGCAGCCGACCATCATCTACACGCTGACCGACGAGGCGCCGCTGCTAGCGACATACGGCTTTCTGCCGATCATTCGGACCTTCACCGAGCCGGCAGGGATCAACGTCGAAACCAGCGATATCTCGGTGGCGGCACGCATCCTGGCCGAGTTTTCCGATGACCTGACCGAAGAGCAGCGCGTGCCGGACAACCTGGGCGAGCTGGGCGAGCTGACGCACGACCCCGCGACCAACATCATCAAACTGCCGAACATCAGCGCTTCGGTGCCGCAGCTGGTGGCCGCCGTCAAGGAGCTGCAGGACAAGGGCTACGCGATTCCGGATTATCCGGTGCATCCGCAGACCGACGAGGAGAAGGCGCTCAAGGAGCGCTACGGCAAAATTCTGGGCAGTGCGGTGAACCCGGTTCTGCGCGAGGGCAACTCGGACCGTCGCGCGCCCAAGGCCGTCAAGGAATACGCGCGCAGGCATCCGCACAGCATGGGCGAGTGGTCTCAGGCCTCCCGCACCCACGTGGCGACGATGAAGGGCGGCGACTTCTATCACGGGGAGAAGTCGATGACCTTGGACCGCGACCGCGTCGTGCGGATGGAGCTGAAGACCAAGCGCGGCGAGACGATCGTGCTCAAGTCCGAGACGTCGCTGACCGACGGCGACGTCATCGAGAGCATGTTCATGAGCAAGAAGGCCCTAGTCGAGTTCTACGAGCAGCAGATCGAGGACGCATACAAGACCGGCGTGATGTTCTCCCTGCATGTCAAGGCGACGATGATGAAGGTCAGCCACCCCATCGTGTTCGGCCACTGCGTGAAGGTGTTCTACAAGGACGCGTTCGCCAAGCACCAGGAGGTTCTCGACGAACTGGGTGTGAACGTCAACAACGGAATGGTCGACCTCTACAACAAAATCGAGGCGCTGCCGTCATTCCAACGTGAGCAGATCATCAAAGACATCCACGACGTCCACGAGCACCGCCCCGAGTTGGCCATGGTCGATTCGGCCAAGGGAATCACCAACTTTCACTCTCCAAGCGACGTGATCGTGGACGCGTCCATGCCCGCGATGATCCGCCTTGGCGGCAAGATGTACGGCGCCGACGGACGGACCAAGGACACCAAGGCCGTCAACCCGGAGTCCACGTTCTCCCGGATCTACCAGGAGATGATCAACTGGTGTAAGACCAACGGCCAGTTCGACCCGACCACCATGGGCACCGTTCCGAATGTCGGCCTGATGGCGCAGAAGGCCGAGGAGTACG